>JAOPYS010000446.1 GCA_025964465.1 Thermoleophilia bacterium | reverse complement strand
TGGCCGTCCCCGAGAAGGAGTAGTACCGAGATGAGTCCAGACGTCTCCACCGGCATCGTCGCCGTGCAGGTCGCCCTGATCGTGCTCGCACTGATCATCGGCGTCGCCGCCCGCCAGCGGAAGGCCGCCATCGCATTCGCGTGGATCGGCACCGCCCTCGCCTTCTGCGCCATCGGCCTCGCCGGTGCGTCGGTCGCCGGCATCGGGGGCGTCTCGGGCGAGACCAGCCGCTTCGTGGTCTACGCCGTCACCGCCTTCATCGCAGCCGCCATCGGCTGGGCCGTCGTCGCCGTCGTCAACGTCCGCATCCGGGCCGCGCAGGAGCGCTTCTACGCCAAGCCCGAGACCCGCGAGGCCATGGCCGCCGACCTGCGCGAGGTGCTGCGCACCGAGGGCATCCGCCTCGACGAGCGCCTCTCCCGTGCCGAGCAGGAGCGCGAGCAGTTCCTCTACGCACTCGAGGACCAGCACGCCCGCCAGATCCGCGGCCTTGCCGACGAGTACCAGCACGAGGCCGCCACCATCCTGCGCAGCCTCATGGACCAGCTCCAGGCCGAGCGCCTCGAGCCGATGGTCGAGGAGCGTTTCGCCGAGCAGCAGGCCCGCATCGAGCGCGAGCTGGGCGCGATCGATGCCACCGTTGCCGGCGAAGCCCTCATGAAGATCCGCGAGCAGCAGGTGGAGCTGGAGGCCGAGCTGGCCGCCGCCGCCAAGCGCGTGGAGAGCATCCGCGACCAGAACCCCGACCTCGACATGGAGGAGCAGGCCAAGGCCCGCCTCGCCACCGTCGACGCGATGGTCGCCGAGCAGCTCGCGAAGGTCGACGGCGCCGTGGAGACCCAGGTCGCCGCCACCGCCGCCCGCGTCGAGGCTGCCACCGCCGAGCGCGCCGCAGCGCTCGAGGCCCGCCTCGCCGAGGTCGACCTGCTCCTCGAGGACAAGATCGCCACCGCCGGCAACCCGCTGCTCGCCAAGATGGCGGAGACGCAGGGCGCCGTCGAGGCCCAGCTCAACACCTGGATGAGCGTGCTCGACGCCCGCTTCGCGGAGACCGAGGGCATCCTCAACCAGCGCATCATCGAGCAGGAGGGTGCGCTCGAGGGTCGCGTCGTGGAGCTGGAGACCGCGCTCGAGGAGCGCCTCGCCCAGCACGTCGCCGCCGTCGAGCAGGTGCTCACCGACCACGACACGCAGCTGCAGACCGCGCTCACCGACCAGTCCGCCGCCATCGGCTCGCACTTCTCCACCGAGCGCGACCGCCTGATCGGCGAGCTGACCGAGCACGGCGTCCACATCCAGGAGACCGTGGCCAACGAGCTGATGACCGCCGAGGCCCGGGCCCGCGAGACCGTCGAGGCCACGCAGGCCGCATGGAACGTGTTCACCGACGAGCTGGAGCAGCGCTTCGCCGAGACGCGCGAGGAGGCCATCCGGGTCGCCCACGAGATCGCCGAGGAGGAGCGCCACACGCTGCGCGCCGACCTGGAGCAGATCACCAAGGGCGCGTCGGACGAGATCGCCGCGCAGGTCGAAGGCCTGGGTCGCGAGGCCGCATGGCAGCGGGCACAGGTCGAGCGCTCGGTCGTCGAGACGATCGACGTGCTCAAGTCCCGGGCCAGCGAGGCCGTGACGGACGCGGACCGCGTGTTCGCCGACCTGGAGCGCATCGGCGCCGAGCGGGTGGAGCGCATCCGCCGCGACGCGGAGGACGCACTCGTGCAGAGCCGTGATTACGTCGGGCAGCTGCAGGAGAGCCTGGCCGCGCACCTCGAGGGGCTGCGCGAGCGCAGCGGCGTCGTCGCCGACGAGATGAACGACCGCCTCGCGGCGATCACCTCGGCCAGCCACGAGGGTGCCACGCAGCTCGAGCAGTACGCACGTGACCTCGTCGATGCCACCAGCCGCGAGCTGGGCACCGTCGCCGAGCGCGCCACGACCGACCTGCAGAACCGCATCAACCAGGAGTTCACCGGCACGGTGAGCGCATCGCTCGAGGCGCAGCAGCGCACGTTCGAGCTGCACCTGGGCGAGGTGGCGCAGCGGATCATGCAGCAGGTGCAGGGCGACCTGGCCGGCCTGGCCGAGCACGCACGAGGTGCCGTGACCGGTGAGCTGGACAACATCATCCAGGCCAGCCGCCAGCACGCTCAGGAGGCGCAGGAGCAGGCGTTCCGCCAGGTCATGGGCGAGCTCGCCCGCCAGGGCAGCGAGCTGGCCGAGCAGGCCCGCGCTGCGGGCGGCGACGCACAGCGGATGCTCGAGAACGGCATGCGCGACAACCGTCGCCAGCTCGAGGAGGCCATGACGAGCATGGGCGCGCACATGCGCGAGGAGCTCGTTCGCTTCCACGACGAGGGCCAGCGTCGCGTCGACGCCGTCATCGCCAAGCTGCGCTCCACGGAGCAGGACGTCATCCGCGAGGAGGACCGCAAGCTCGCCGCGGCTCGCCAGGAGCTGGTTCGCCAGCACCAGGGCGCGCTCGAGCAGCAGGTCCGCAGCCTCGTCGGCGGCCTGAGCAACTCGCTCGACCTCGGTGCTCCGGCCCCGACGGCCGGCGGTTCGTTCACCGAGGGCCTCACCCGCCCGAGCACCCCGCTGGGTGGTGGCAACGGCTTCGGCTGATCGACACACGACACATTGGCCCGGACGGGGTGCGGCGCACCCGCGCCCCATCCGGAGCCACACGAGTTGCGGCCTGTGAGCGAGCTGGGCGCGAGCTGTGCCGCACACCTTCGCGGGGTCGGATCTTCGGATCCGACCCCGTTGGTGTCTTCCCCCGCTCATGGTGGGGAGACGGTACGGTTCGACGACCGCCGGGTAGGCGCCGCGCATGCCTGCTTCCTCCGCTCCGCGCCGCCTGTCCCGTTCCGTCGGTCGCTACGTCGCGCGGCATCACCTCGCCCTGCTCGCGCTCGTGCTCGCCACGAGCGGCACGGCGATGGCCGCGACGACCATCGCCCGCAACTCCGTGGGCTCCCCGCAGCTCAAGGCCGGTGCGGTCACGACGTCGAAGCTCGGCACGAACTCGGTGACGGGCGCCAAGGTTGCGCCCAACACGCTCACCGGCCTCGACATCAACGAGGCGCTGCTGGGCACGGTGCCGCGCGCCGCCGCGGCGACCGCTGCAACAACCGCGACTTCGGCGGGGACCGCCGGCACGGCGACCAACGCGGGTCACGCGACGGCGGCTGACACGGCCTCGAACGCAGGCCACGCCTCCACTGCAGACACGGCGACGGAGGCGACGCACGCCGCATCCGCCACCAACGCCACCACCTTTGGAGGCGTGCCCGCCTCCAGCTACGCGTTGGCGACCGGCACGACCCAGTGGCCGGTCTCGCTGCTCGACCTGTTCGCCAACGCCGGCAACGCGTTCGTGGGGCACTCGAACGTCACGAACGCGGTGCTCGGTCTCTCCAGCGGTTCCGGGCTCTCCGACTTCCCGCTCGACGTCACGGCCCCGCGGCAACTGCTCGGCGTGACCCAGCGGGTCGAGGACGTCAACGTCTGCTTCTTCGTGGCGGGCGGGGCATCGGTGAACGGGCTCCAGCTCGACGAGCGGACCGCGGCCGGGTCGAACACGATCATCGGGACCGATTCGACCGTTCGCACGCAGACGACCAACGCGTGCGTGGCCCTCGCACCGACGCAGCAGATCGGGGCGACCAGCAACATGTCCCTCATCATCGAGGCGAACCTCCCGGACACCTTCGCCCGGGTCTACGTCAACAAGGTCTACCTGGACCTCGTCCCTGCCTGACGTCCCTTCGCCCTCGCCACTGTTCCCGCGAACGCGTCCTGAGCGTGGATTCCCCGCCTCATAGCGGGGAGAGGGGGGAGGGGTCAGGCGGCGGCGTCTGAGCCGGCGATCAGGCGCAGGGTGGCTGCGACCTCCGCGGCCGAGGGGCGCGCGTCGGGGTGCGTCGAGAGCATGCGGTCGACCAGTGATGCCAGCTCGCGGGGCAGGTCGACCTCGGCGCGGCGCAGGTCGCCGCCGAACCGCGAATCCGCCAGCCGCTGCAGCACCGGCACGGGGCGCTCGGTCAGCTGCGGGTGCCCCTCGGTCGCGTGGAAGGGCAGGCGGCCCGACACGGCGCGGTAGAGCACGGTGCCGAGGCCCCACACGTCCGCCGCCGCGGTGACGTGCCCGCCGCGAACCTGCTCGGGCGCGGTGAACAGTCGGGTCCCGGCGCCGCCGCGCATCGGCCCCGGCTCCTTGGCCAGGTGGAAGTCGATCAGCACCGCGCGGTGCCCGTCGTAGACGATGTTGGCGGGCTTCACGTCGCGGTGGAGGATCCAGCGCCGGTGCAGGTGCTCGAGCGCCTCGGCCAGCTGCCATCCCACGCTCGCGGCCTCGCGCGCCGGCAGGCGTCGCCGCAGTCGCAGCTCCTCGCGCATCGACCGACCCGGCACGAGCTCCAGCACGAGCGTCGCCGGGTGCTCGACCAGCCGCGCGACTCGCACGATCGACGGGTGCGACACGCGGCGCAGCAGCAGCCCCTCGCGCAGGATGCCGCGCGCTGCGCGCTGGCGCTCGTCCGGGTCCACGATGTCCTCGCGGATCCGCTTGGCCACCACGGCCCGCCCGCCCCACGTGCCGCGCACCGTGTCGGCGTGCCGGCTGCGGTGCAGCAGCACGCCCGGCGCGAGCCCCGGTACCGCCTCGGCGAAGGCGTGCGGCACGGCCGCGTCCGCGGCCTGTGGCTCGACGCTCGATGCGGGCGCGGGATCCATGGTGGAGGGATACCCCGGGCTGCTCGGATCCACGCCGCGAGGGCACTCCGCGGACTTCGCTTCGGTGCGGTGATCGAACGGTACCGGCGATGACGCGGAAGCGTCGGCAGAGCGACGTCGAAGCACGGCGCCGATCGCTCACTATCGCCGCTTCGAATGCCGATGGCAGCGGTGATGCCCGCCCTCGGCCACCCACACGCGCGTACGCGCACGCAGCGCGCCCTCGCGCAGCTGCCCGCGCTCGCGGTCGCGATGGTGTGCCTGCTCGCCTTCGCAGCGCCGGCGCACGCTGCGTTGAGCGCCGTGCCGACCGGCAGCGCCGTGGCCGGCGGCAAGGTGTGGAGCCTCGCCAAGCTGAACGGCAAGGTGTACGCCGGTGGCAGCTTCACGGCCGCTGGGCCGACCACCGGTTCGGCCGTGGTCACGGACCTGGCCAACGGCACGTGGGACCCGAGCTGGCCCGCGTTCTCCGGCGGCGGCGCGAACGGCGAGACTGCCACCCCGGACGGTGCCGGGGGGTACTTCGTGGGGGGCGCCTTCAGCAAGGTCGGGCCGTCCTCCGCCCACCCGTACCTGGTGCACCTGCGGGCGGACCGGACGGTGGACCCGGTGTTCGCGGCCACACCCAACAACATCGTCCGCAAGGTCTACCTCTCCGGCACGACCCTGTACGTGGCCGGACAGTTCACGACGATGAACGGCGGCGCCTGCTCGCAGCTCGCGGCGCTCAACGCCACCACGGGCGCGCTGCTCGGCACCTGGACCTGCCCGACGGGGATCACCGCCGGGTACTTCGAGGCGATCACCGTCCAGGGCGGCCGTGTCTACGCGGGCGGCAACGGCGTCACCGGCACCCGCGCCGGGGTCGTCGCCTACGACGCATCCACGGGGGCCGTCGATGCAGGCTTCAACGCCACCATCACCGGCGGCGCCGCGTCCGTGCTCGGCATGCGGGCAACCGCTGCCGGGCTCTACCTCGGCGGATCCTTCACCAGTGCCGGCGGCTCGGCGCGCACCAACGTCGCGCTCGTCAACCTCGCCACCGGCGTGGCAGTGGCGGGCTTCAACTCCGGCGCCATGACCGGCCCCCGGGTGTACGACGTGGTGCCGAGCGGATCACTGCTCTACCTGGTCGGGGTGTTCTCCAACGTCGCCGGCACCGCGCGCAACAACGTGGCCGCGGTCAATGCGACCACCGGGGTGCTGGACCCCACGTTCAACCCCAACGTCGCGGGGGCCGACGTGCGCGGCATCGAGGTGCTCGGTGGCAAGGTCTACGTCGGCGGCACCTTCACCACGGTCGGGGGGCAGGCGCGTTCGAACGTCGCGGCCGTCGACGCGACCACCGGAGCCGTCGACGCGAACTGGAAGCCCCAGACCAGCGACGTCGTCAACGAGCTCGCGACGGCCGGGGCGGACATGTTCCTCGCGGGCGACTTCACGGCGACCAACATGGTGCTGCGAAATCACCTTGCTGCGTTCGACGCCGCCACCGGGCAGCTCGACCTCGCGTGGGACCCGAACGTCACCGGGGCGGACGTGCGATCGATCGCGCCCAACGCAGCTGGCACCGGCCTGTACATCGGAGGCGCGTTCTCCCAGGTCGGTGGCGTGGCGCGCACGAACTCAGCCCTGGTCAACACCGCCGCGGCCGGGGCCGTCGACCCCACCTTCAACCCGGCGCCGAACAACCGGGTGGATGCGATCGCGGCGAACGCCACCCGGGTGTTCCTGGGCGGCACCTTCACGACCGTGAACAGTGGCGCCGGGGCGCGCAGCTACCTCGCCTCGGTCGATTCCGCGACCGGCGCCTACGACGCCGCGTTCAACGCGACGGTCACCGGTACCGACGTCCTCGCCCTGACGCTCGACCCGTCGGGCCTCTACGTGGGAGGCAACTTCACCGCCATTGGCGGGCAGTCCCGCTCCCGAGCCGCGCGCCTGGCGTTGGCGTCGGGCCTCGCCGACTCGTGGGACCCGTCGCCGAACTCCGACGTCAACGGCATCGTGGTCCAGGGCTCGCGGGTCTACCTGCACGGCCTGTTCTCGCTGCTCGGCGCCACGACCCGGCAGGGCGCGGCAGCCGTCGACGCGGTGACCGGCACCACCATCGATCCGTGGAACCCGCTCGCGAACACGCCCAACAGCGTCTCCTCGATCGTGCCGTACGGCAGCAAGGTGATCGTCGCTGGTGGCTACACCAAGCTCGCCGCGGTCAGCCGCAGCTACATGGGCATCGTGGATTCCGCCAACGGCACGACCATCGATCCGTGGAACCCCCTGTTGAACGCCATCGTGGAGGACGTGGTCGTGACGCCGAACTTCGTCGTCGCCGGCGGCTCGTTCACGACCTCCAACGGCACCCTGCAGCAGGGTCTGGCGTGGTTCCCCGCGGGCCCCACCATCCTCGACAACCAAGGTGGTGACGCCACGGTCCGCCGGAGCAACTCCGGCACCTACGACGTCGACTTCGCCGACACGGACGGGCTCGCCTCGTTCGACGTGCAGGTGTGGAGCGGGCCCGGTCGCACGGGCACGATGCGGCAGGACTGGACGCAGGTCGCCACCATGGCGGGCACGAGCTACACGACGAACTGGTCGCTGCCCGCGTCCACCTTCGCGGCGATGCCGGACGGGCTCAGCTACGTCAGCATCCGCGCCACCAGCAGCGTCGGCACCGCGTCGACGCTGTCGGACGTGTTCACGGTGACCGTCGACCGATCACCGTGGTCGATGTACACGGCCGACGCCGACGCCTCGACCGGCGCCGCGAACCCCCTCGGCATCGGGACGACTCCGCACTTCTCGTGGCTCAACCAGGACGCGCCCGCCGATCGCCAGCGCGTGCAGGTGCTGTCCGATTCGCCCGACCACGTGATCGGCCTGTGGCACCTCGATGGCAACGGCACCGCGGCGGTGGGCAACAACATGGTCGCCGCGGGAGGCGCCCCGACGTACCCGGTGGGCAAGGCGAACTTCGGGCAGGCCGTGAACATGGTCGGCACGCCGGACTTCCTCGAATCCGCGTCCACCGCCGCCCAGGACACGGCGGTCTACACCGTCGACGCGTGGTTCCGGATCCCGCTCGCCAACGTCAACACCGGCACCGCCCACAACATGATCGTCAACAAGCAGATCTCCAGCGGCTCGAACCGGACGTACGGGCTCGGTCTGCGGGGATCGGGCGGCACCACGGGCACCGGCGTCTGCGTGAGCAGCGACGGCACGACGGCCAATCCGACGATCAACGGCACGACGGTGATCGCCGACAACACGTGGCACCACCTGGCGTGCACCGCGGACGCCACCGGGGTGCAGCGGCTCTACGTCGACGGGGTGCTGGAGGCGTCGTCCGGCGCCCAGACGATCTACAACTCACCCGGCGGCACGATCCGCATCGGCCACTCGAACGGCTCCACCGACTACTTCAACGGGACCATCGACGAGGTGCGCATCCTCGACGTGCCGGCGACGGCGGCGGACCTGCTCGCCTACGTCAGGACGGGCCAGCCGCACGCGAAGCTGATGTGGGACTCCAACCCGGCGGACACCGGCGCACCGCTCACCGCCTCGTGCGCGACGGGCGCGCGCTGCGCGGACGTCGTCTACGGCTCGAGCGGTTCGGCGGCCGCGGCGCTGTCGCCCTCCGGCGCGCGCTACTGGGTGCGCGCCAAGTTCATGACGCCCGGCAACGCGTGGTCGGCCTGGAGCACCTACGACTGGTTCGCCACGGGGGCGAGCATCACCGTGTCACTCGACTCGGGCACCAAGTCGTTCGGGGCGACCGCCGGCGGCGCGGACGTCACGGCCACCTCGACGGTGTCGGTGTCGACCGCGAACCCGAACGGCTACTCGCTGCAGGTCGTCGACAGCTCGAGCACGACGGCCCTGACCGCCGGCGCCAACTCCATCGCCGACTGGACGGGCACCGACGCATCCCCGTCGGCGTGGTCCGCCGGCACGAGCGGCGCGACGGGCTACTTCGGGGTCACCGTCCTGTCCGTCGCCGGCTCGACCACCACCAAGCCCGCGAAGTGGGGCACGGGCACTGTCGCCACCGACTTCACGAACAACCGCTACGCCGGTGTCCGCGCCTCGCCCCCCGACACCCTCTTCAACCGCACCACGGCGTACGGCGGCGTCGACACGATCGTCGTCGGCCTGCGCGCGACGCTCGCCGCCAGCCAGGCCGCCGGCTCCTACGCCGGCACCATCACCTACGTGGCGGTCGCCAACCCCTGACCGGGGTCGCGATAGGGTCCCCCCATGGCGTGGGCGGAACAGGGGATGTACGACGGGGCGACCGAGCCGCTCTGGTTCGGTGACCGCAAGGTGTGGTCGGTCACGGGCTTCGTGCTCGGCGTCCGCAGCCGCATCGTCGACATCCCGACGCTCTGGGTGCAGGGCGAGGTCTCCGAGCTCAAGGTGCCGCGGCCCGGGCAGAAGCTCGCGACGACCTTCTTCACCCTCAAGGACCCCAACAACGGGTTCCTCATCAACTGCACCATCCCCAAGTCGCGGTTCGAGGCGCTCGGCCTGGACCTGCGCGACGGCGACCTCGTGCAGTGCTTCGGCCGGCCTGACATCTACGCCGCGCGCGGCACCTTCCAGCTTCGCGTGCAGTCCGTCGAGCTCGCCGGGCGCGGGCTCCTGCTGCAGCAGCTCGAGGCGCTCAAGGCGAAGCTCGCGGAGGAGGGGCTGTTCGATGAGTCGCGCAAGCGGCCGCTGCCCTTCCTGCCACGCCGCATCGGGGTCATCACCGGCGCCGGCGCCGCCGCGCAGGGCGACTTCCTGCGCAACGTCTACGAGCGCTTCCCGCCGGCCAAGCTCTGCATGTTCGAGACGCTCGTGCAGGGCGAGCGCGCCGCGCCCATGGTGATCGCCGCGCTGCGCCGGCTCGACGCGATGGAGGACGTGGACGTCATCGTCATCACGCGCGGCGGTGGTGCGTTCGAGGACTTCCTCCCCTTCAGCGACGAGCGGCTGTGTCGCGCCATCGCCGCGTGTGGCACTCCCGTCGTCAGCGCGATCGGGCACGAGAAGGACTCCCCGATCTCCGACGACGTCGCCGACCTGCGCGTCTCGACCCCGACCGCCGCCGCGCGCACCGTGGTGCCGGACTGGACGGAGGTCACCACGGGCCTGGACCGCGCGCGCCTGTCGATGCGCCGCCGCGGCACCGAGCACGTGCACGGCCGCGGCGAGCGCCTCGCGATCTACCGCGCGCGCCTCGCCGACCGGTCGCCGGCCCGCTTCGTGGAGGAGCGCCGCCGCTGGATCGACGCGGTGCGCGCGCGTTCGGTCGCGTCCCTGCAGCGACGCGTCGAGACCGGGTTCACGCAGATCGGCCGCGACCGCCGCGACATGGAGCGCTGCTACCGCGCCCGCCTCGCCGTGCGTGGTGCGCGCCTGGCCGGCGCCACGGGGCGGCTGCGCGCGCTGTCGCCCCGCGCCGTGCTCGACCGCGGCTACGC
>JAOPYS010000438.1 GCA_025964465.1 Thermoleophilia bacterium | reverse complement strand
AGCGCGGCCGTCGCAGCGAACACGCGGTCGCGGGACGGGGCCGGCGCGGGAGCCTCGACCTGGGCGGCGGCCGCCGCGACGTTCGCGCGGCGGCGCTTCTCGCGCACCCACCACTCGGCCGCGTAGTAGGACCCCACCACGAACACGGCGGCCAGCGCCTGGATGCCGATCGTCTCGTACGTGGGGACCATCTCGAACCAGCGGGCCCACCAGTCCGGCATGCCGAACGGCAGCGGCGTGGTCGAGAGCACGCCGAGCGACTGCAGCGTCCGCGCCGAGCCGCCGACCATCACGACGAGCACGATGCCGAGGAGCACGCCGGTGAGCACGAGCATCCGCTTGTAGGGCAGCTTGTGGTGCGCGTAGAACGTGAGCACGCCCACGGCTGCCGTGCCCGCGAGGCCGAACAGCACGCCGAACAGGACGGCCCTGGAGCCGGCGACGATGTTGAGGTTCTGGAGGAAGAGCACGACCTCCATCCCCTCCCGGACCACGGCGCTGAAGCCGAGCGCGAAGAAGCCCCAGAACTTGACCGCATCGCCGGTTTCGCTGGCGACCACGAGCTCACGCTTGCGCGAGTTGAGCTCCTTGATGTGGTCGGTCCAGTAGACCTTGTGGAAGAACCAGTTCATGACGAGCAGGAGGATCACGACGGCAGCGATGCCGGTCACCGCGAGCAGGACGTCCTGGCTGAACGGCAACGCGCCGATGATGGCCGTCAGCCCGAACCAGGACGCCACCGTCACGCCGAACGCCGCTGCCGCACCGAGCAGCACCGGGCGCCGGTACTGCTGTCGGCTGCCGAGGAAGCTGGCGGTGATGGCCGCGAAGATGAGGACCGCCTCGAGGCCCTCGCGGAACACGATCACCGAGGCGTTGACGACGCTCGTGACGAGCGACTGCTCCCCGCGGGCGACGTCGGTCGGATCCGGGTTGGAGCTCGAGGCCACCATCGAGATGGCGATGACCAGCAGCACGGCCAGCGCCAGCGACAGGGCGATGAGGCGGTTGGTGGAGATCCGGGAGCTGCCGTTCGCATCGAGCTTCATACGGCGGAGGCTAGCACATCGTCAGGGCACCCTTACAACTATCGATTTCGAGCGGCCCATGCCGGCCGCCCACGTCATCGAGGGCGTCGACGACGTCGTCAGCCGCGCAGCTCCGCGCCGAACTCGCCCACGAGCTGCTCGACGACCTCGCCGCGCACCTCGGCCGTCTCGGCATCGGTGAGCGTGCGGTCGGCGGCCCGGAAGACGAGCCGCAGGGCGAGCGAGTGGTGCCCGTCCGGGATCGGCGCGCCCACGTAGCGGTCGAACACCTCGACCGACTCCAGGAGGGCGCCGCCGGCCGCGCGCGCCGCACGCAGGACCTCGCCGCCGGCGACCCCGTCCGACAGCACGAGCGCGATGTCCTCCACGATCGGCGGGAACTCGCTGAAGGGCGCGAAGCGTGGCACGAGCGTGCGTGCTGCGTCGATGGCGTGCAGGTCGAGGTGCGCGGCGACGGCGTCGGCCTCCACGCCAAGCCCCGCCGCGTAGCGCGGGTGGAGGGTGGCGACCCAGCCCAGGACGCCGCCACCGACGGCGCGCACCGTGGCGGCCTGGCCGGGGTGCACCCAGTCGGGGGCGTTGGGGATGGGTTCCAGCTGCGCCTCAACCCCGGTCGCGGCCAGCAGCGAGTGCACGAGCCCGGCGATGGCGGGGAAGTCGGCGGGGATGCCGTCGAGGTCCCAGCGTCCGCTCCCGAGCGAGCCGGTGGCGAGCACGCCGAGCACGTCGCGCTCGTTGGAGAAGCGCGGCAGGCCGTCGTCACCCGTGGTGCCCGGCTCGGCGGCGTAGTAGGTGCGGCCGACCTCGAAGACCGCCACGTCGGGTGCACCGGCGGCGATGTTGCGGCGCGCGACCTCGAGGTGCGCGGGGAAGAGCCCCGTGCGCAGCTCGGCGTGGTCGACGGTCATCGGGTTGGCGAGGCGGACGAGCGTCTCCTCGTGGTTGCCGAGCGACTCCCCGGTGCCGGGCGCGACGAGGCCGTACGTGACGACCTCGGTGAGGCCGAGCCCCGCGGCCGTGTCCTCGAGCAGGCGCCGCAGGCGCTGGATGCGGGTCAGCAGTGCGCCGCCCGTGACGATCGGGGGCAGCACGCTGGGGATGTCGGCGAGGCGGAAGCGGCCGAGCTCCTCCACCACGTCGATCGGGCGGGTGACGTCGAACATGCGGGTGTGCGGCACGGTGACGTCCCAGCCGTCGGCACCTCGCTCGACCGTGAAGGCGAGGCGCTCGAGCGTGTCGCGCACGCCCGCCTCCGGGACGTCGATGCCGAGGATGCGCGGGGCGAGCGCGTCCGGCACCGTGAAGGTGGGCAGCGGCGCGAGGCCGTCCGGCGCCTGCTCGTCGATCGTGCCCGGCACCATCGCCGCGCCGCAGAGCTCGACCAGCATGCGCGAGGCGAAACCGAGCGCGACCTCCGGCGAGTACGGGTCGAGCCCCTTCTCGAAGCGGCTCGAGCTCTCGGAACGCAGCCCGAGCGCGCGCGAGGTCCCCTGGATCGAGTGCCCGTCGAAGCACGCCGCCTCGAGCACGAGGCGCGTGGTCTCCGCCGTGACCTCGACGTCCGCGGCGCCCATGACGCCTGCGATGACCGCAGGGCGCTCGGCGTCGGCGATGACGAGCATGTCGCTCGTCAGGGTTCGCTCGGCGCCGTCGAACGTGGTGACGGGCTCGCCCTGCTCGGCGCGCCGCACGACGATCCTCGAGCCGCCGACCTGGTCGGCGTCGAACGCGTGCAGCGGCTGGCCGGTGAGGAGCATCACGTAGTTGGTGACGTCCACGACGTTGTTGATCGAGCGCATGCCGGCGCGCGCGAGCCACGCCTTCAGCCACAGGGGGCTGGTTCCGACGCGGACGTCGACGAACGCGCGGGCCATGTACCGCGGGCACAGGTCGGGCGCCTCGAGCGAGACGGTGACGTGGTCGCGCACGTCGCCGCCCGCGGTCGCCTCCACGTCGGTGGGTGACATGTCGAACAGGTCGAGGCCCATCGCGGCTCCGACCTCCGTGGCGACGCCGAGCATGCCGAGGCAGTCGGGCCGGTTGCCAGTGACCTCGAGCTCGAGCACGTGGTCGCCGAGCGGCACGTGCTCGTGCAGGGGCGCGCCCGGGGTCCACTCCGCCGGCAGGATCATGATGCCGGCGTGGTCGGTCGAGAGGCCGAGCTCGCGCTCGGAGAGCATCATCCCGCGGCTGGCGACCCCGCGCAGCTTCGCCTCCTTGATCTCCATGCCGTCGGGCATGCGCCCGCCGGGCAGCACGACCGCGACGGTGTCACCCTGTGCGAAGTTGGAGGCGCCGCACACGATCTGGCGCGGCTGGCCCTCGCCGACGTCGACCTGCACGAGGCGCAGCTTGTCGGCGTCGGGGTGCGGGCCGAACTCGAGCACGCGACCGACCCGGAACGCCTCGCCCCCACCATTGCCGGCGCCCGCGACGCCGACCTCGTGCACGGCCTCGACGTAGGTGCCACTGACCGACAGCCGGTCGACGACCTCGCTCGGGTCGTCGGGCAGGCCGGGCACGAGCGCTCGCAGCCAGGAGTAGGGAACTCGCATGATGGGTCCTCGCGGGGAAGGGTCGTCAGGGTCGGCCGGCGAACTGCCGCACGAAGCGCAGGTCGTTCTGGAAGAGCATGCGCAGGTCGGGGAACCCGTGCCGCAGCATCGCGACGCGGTCGATGCCGATGCCGAAGGCGAAGCCCGAGTAGCGCTCGGGGTCGTAGCCGTCGACCACGCCCAGCACGTTGGGGTCGACCATGCCGGCGCCCATGATCTCGATCCACCCCTCGCCGCGGCAGACGCGGCAGCGGTCGAAGGCACCCGACGCGGCATCCTCGGCGGACGGGTCGCCCGTGCCGCGGCAGCTGAAGCACTGCACGTCGGCCTCGACGCTCGGCTCCGTGAACGGGAAGAAGTGCGTCCGCAGGCGCACGTCGAGCTCCTCACCGAAGAGGCGGTGCAGGAACGACTCGATCGTGCCCTTGAGGTGCGCCAGGGTGAGGCCCTCGTCGATGGCGAGCGCCTCCATCTGGTGGAACATGTCCGAGTGCGTGGCATCGATGTCGTCGCGTCGGTACACGCGGCCGGGGTGGACGACGTAGAGCGGCGGCTTGCGCAGCTGCATCGCGCGCAGCTGGGCGGTCGACGTCTGGGTGCGCAGGATGAGGGCGTCGTCGTTGGCACCCGCGTCCGCGTCGTGGCCCGCGACGTAGAAGGTGTCGGAGGGGTTGCGTGCCGGGTGGCCGACGGGGGTGTTGAGCGCGGTGAACCCGTACCACTCGCTCTCGACCTCGGGCGCGTCGACGACGTCGTATCCCATCCCCAGGAAGATGTCCTCGAGCAGGCGACGGGTCTGGGTGAGCGGGTGCAGGGTGCCGCGGGGCATCGACCGCGCGGGGAGGGTGACGTCGATCGCGTCGGCGCGCAGCCGGTCGTCGAGCTCGACGGCCGCGAGCGCGTCGTGGCGCGACGCGGCGAGCGCCTCGAGCTCCTTGCGCGCGACGTTGCCGGCCTTGCCGACCCGGCCGCGATCCTCGGGCGGCAGCTCGCGGATGTCGCGCAGCAGCAGCACGAGCGGGGCCGATCGTCCGAGGTGAGCGACCTTGGCGGCCTCCAGCTCGGCGACGGTCGCGGCTGCCTCGAGGTCGCTGCGAGCGTCGCGGGTGAGCTGTTCGATGTCGGGCATGTCGGGCACGTTCCTTTCTGGCGCAGAGCCTATCGCGGGGACCCACCGGCCCGCGTGTGCGAGCATCGGGCGCATGACGGGGATCGGCGGAGAGGCGTACGAGGCGCTCGGTGACCTGTACGACGCGTGGTGCGCCGAGGTGGCCGAGGACCTGCCGTTCTACCTCGGCCTCGCCGCGTCGCTCGCGGGCGAGCTGGGTCGCGACGGCCTGGACGTCGTCGAGCTGGGCGCCGGGTCGGGCCGGGTCGCAGTGCCGATGGCCGCGGCGGGGCACCGCGTGACGGCGATCGACGCGTCGACCGCGCAGCTGGAGCGGTGCCGCTCGCGCGCGCACGAGTACGGCGTGGCCGAGCGGATCCGGATCGTCGAGGGCGACATGCGCCGCGTGGACGACCTTGTCGAGCCCACGAGCGCCGACCTCGTCCTCGTGCCGTTCCGCGGGCTGCTGCACGTCACGGCCGACCGCGACCGGGTGTTGCGGGGCGCGGCGCGGGTGCTGCGTCCCGGCGGGGCGGTGGCGTTCGACGTGTTCCACCCGGACGCCGCGCAGGTGGACGAGACCGACGGCCGGTGGATCCACCGCCGCGCCGCGGCGACGAGCACGGGACGCTGGCGGTTCGACGAGCGCGCCACGTACACGGCTCGCGAGGACCTCGGCGCCGGTGGGCTCGGGCTCGACGTCGACGTGCGGGCGCGCTGGCGCGCGCGGCGTCGCCCGCGCCGCGTCGACCCCGAGGCGCTGCCCGACCCGTTGCCCGAGGCCGCGCACGAGCAGGAGGCGCGCCTCGAGCTGGGCCTCGTGCCGGCGGCGCGGTGGCGCGCGTCGCTCGAGGGTGCCGGCCTCGGGGTCGACGGTGCGTACGGCTGGTTCGACGCGCGCCCCCTCGAGCCGGACGACGACGATTCGGTCTGGGTGGCACGCCGGGCCGCGGACGACTGACATCCGGATGCGGCCGGGGCCGTGGCCGGACCCTGCCAACAGGGCCCGCGGATGTCGACCTCGGGCGGCGCCGTTCCCGACAGGCGGGTGTCCCTGCTTCGTGCCGTTGGTCCGGCCCGAGGCGCGAGAACCACCAGGCAACAGACGGACGTCGACGCGATTCGCACTCGCCCGACCTCCAGGAGGTCAAGCACCATGTCAATTCGTATCCGCGTGTACCCGCAGACCGGAGCCTATGGCGGCCTCGGCATGAACCGGTTCGCAGGTCAGGGCGCCGTCAGCGCGTCGACCTACTTCAACAGCCGGCTCCAGACGCAGAAGCAGGTCTCCAGCCTGCAGCTCGGTTACGAGCGCGCGCTCTGGAACGAGCGGCTCGAGAAGGTCCGGCTCGAGGAGCGGCTCAAGAACCCGTACGCCATGGCGCAGGCCGCGTCTCCATATGGCGTCGCCTCGCCATACGGCGGCATGGTCTCGCCGTACGGCGGCGTGGTGTCGCCCTACGGCTACGGCGCGCAGCAGGCATACAACCCGTACGCCACCTCGATGCTGGGCTCCTCGCTGCTCAACTCGGGTGCCGGGTTCTTCGGGAGCCTCGGCCTCGGCGGCATGTTCTAGACCCGGACCCCGTCGCCTGGAACATCGCGCCGGACGGGTCGAGCCCTCGCAGCTCGGCTCGTCCGGCCACCTCCGGGCACGTGCGTCTCAGGTGAGCTCGCCGGCGGCTGCCGCAGCCCCGGTGTCGCCGTCCGCGGGCGTCTGCAGGTCGGTCGACCCGTCGTCCAGCGCCCCCGTGTCGCCGGCCCCGCCGCTCGAACCGTCGTCGGTCGCCTCCGGCGCCGGGCCGACGAGCACGACGACGTAGATGCGGCCGTTGAACCACCCGGCGTCCGCCGTGCCGATGCCGACCTCGCTCCAGCGATCGTCGACGAGCAGGCGCGCGGCCCCCGAATCACCCGTGAGGCCATTGCCCGCATTCGCGGGATTGTGGGCCCACACGACCTCGATCCCGACCTCGTCGGAGAACGAGGCCGAAGACTCCCCGAGCGCCGCCTGCACGCGGTCGTCGAGCTTGGCCCCACCCGGCGTTCGGTACGAGAGCGTGTGCTCCGCCGCGAGCGACAGGGCGTGCCGCCGCGCGACGCCGGCGACGTCCGGGTTGAAGGCGAGCGTCGTGACCCGGTGCGCGCGGCGCAGGTCGTTGACCGCCGCCAGCAGGAGGTCGGCATCCCCGTCACGCGCGCGTGGCTCGTCGTCGCCGTGCATCGGCAGCGACTGGCGCTCGCCCACCACGACCCCCGACTCGCCCTTCGGGAGCGTCTGCGTGTAGTGCGGGAAGCCCTCCGTCAGCCACTGGAGCACGCGCTGCTGCCCGATCAGCACGCCGCCCGTGTGCGAGTTGGCCGCCGAGCGTGAGATCGGCGAGTCGACGGGCAGCAGGATGAGGACCGAGATGAACATGAGCACCCACGCCAGGCCCAGGCCGGCGCCCGCCACGGCAGCGATGCGCCGATCCTCGAGCCCGTCGACCGCGCCCGCCTCACGGTCCTCCTCCGGGATGGCGCGCCGGCGCAGCCAGTAGGTCGCGATGCTCGCCGTGGCGATGAACGTGGCGATGCCGACGAGCACCATGGCGAGGAGGCGGGAGAAGTCGACGCTCGTGCCCAGCGCCGAGCGCACGAGCG
>JAOPYS010000422.1 GCA_025964465.1 Thermoleophilia bacterium | reverse complement strand
CACAAAGCCTATAGGAAAGGTAGGCAATGTCTGCAGTGGTCTCGAGGAGATGTTATTGCGTGCGCAACCACTTGGCGA
Organism: Thermoleophilia bacterium; assembly: GCA_025964465.1. Lineage (GTDB taxonomy): Bacteria > Actinomycetota > Thermoleophilia > Gaiellales > SKUG01 > JAGQUL01. The sequence goes on along the minus strand of JAOPYS010000422.1, from coordinate 2,806 downwards.
ATCGGGGGCGCCCCTAACCTAGGTAGTTGCACCCATCCGCCCGATTCGGTGCCGTCGTACCTTGATGGCACAGGGAGCGAGCGAGACGCTTCCCGCCGAGATCGCTTCGACTTCGTCCCTCGTTGCGAACACCACTCGGAACGTCCCACATACATCTCGCCCAGAACCTGGAAGCCTCGTCCCGGCTGTCCTACCAGGCTCACGCAATCGCAGCGGCCCGCTCCCTTCGTCCCGGAGCGGGCTGCAGCGTCTTCCGGGCCGGTTCGTAACCGTTCCGGGGGAAGGGTGGAAGCAGTGGTGATGGCTCCGCGAACCGCAGATCCCGAAGCTCCGGCCCCTGCGGTCGACGACGCCGCGGCGCTGGCCGACTCGCTGGGCGAGCCGGCGCGGTTCGAGCCGTTGTTCGTGCGCCACGTCGACGCGCTGTTCCGGTTCGCCGCGGTGCGGGTCGGGCCGGGGGCTGCAGAGGACGTCGTCGCCGCGACATTCGCCACCGCCTTCGCGCGCCGCGCGGCGTTCAGGGCCGAGCTCGGCGAGGTGCGCGGGTGGCTGTTCGGTATCGCAGCCGTGCAGCTGCGTCGGCACGGCGACCAGGAGCGTCGGTGGTTGGAGCGTTGCGCGCTGGCTGGCAGCGCTGCGGAGACGGAGGCGCCCGCGCGCGAGGAGGACGTGGCGGCGGCCGCGCGGCTGGACTCCCGCACCATCCGCCCAAGGCTGGCGACGGCACTCGCGCTGCTGTCCGCGGGCGAGCGCGAGGTGCTCGTCCTGCATGCCGTCGCCGAGCTGTCGCACGAGGAGATCGCCGCGGTGCTCGGCATTCGCCGCGGCACCGCCAAGACCCGCCTGAGCCGCGCGACGTCGCGCCTCCGCGCGCTCCTGCACGACCTCGACCCAGCCACGGAGGACGAACGATGATGCACGACCCGATCGAGGCGATCCGAGACGCCGCGGACGGGCTCAGCCCCGACGCCGCCGCACGCGAGCGGGTGCTGGATGCGATCCGGGCAACGACCCCCGCCGCGACGACCCCGCCGCTCATCCGACGGCGCCGTCGCGCCCCGCGCATCGCGTTCGGGGCTGCTCTCGCCGGGGCCGCCGCCATCGCGGCCGGCGTGGCGCTGTGGCCCGGGGGCGGGAGCACGAACGGCGGAACGTCGCGCGTCGTGCCCACCGCCGCGGCCGCCGCCCTGCAGCGCGCGGCCGATGCCGCCGGCCAGGAGGACTGGAAGCCGCTGGCTCAGGGGGATTTCCAGCACGTGTACTCGACATCGTTCACCCCGTCGATGGCGGAGTTCCAGCACGACCCGCAGTTCGAGCGATTCGGAGGAGGCCCGCCGTTCGGTACGCAGAGCCGCGAGACGTGGATCGACCGCAGCGGCCGTGGTCAGAGTCTCCTCGTCTACGGCAGCGCCAACCCGGCGCGGGTTCCCGTGCTCCGTCGCGATCCGAGGACCGGCAAGGTGATGACCGTTGGAGGATCGTCGTTGCCGCCGGTGTCGGATCCGCCGCCCTCGGTCCGCGCAAGCCTGCTCGCGGCGTCATCGATCAACCTGATGGCATGGCCGACCTCGGGACCCTCTCGACAGGTGGGCTGGTCTCGTTCGCGAGCGGGCTACCTGCGCACCTTCGACTTCGTCATGAATGAGCGGACCATGGGGGCGCCCCAGGATGCGGAGGTCGTGACGCGCCAGAACTGGGGAGCGTCGGTCCAGGAGATCGAGGCGCTGCCAGCGGGTGGTCCCGATCTCGACCCGGCGATCGTCCGACTGCTCGACAATGTGAGCCGACCGACGGCTGCGCACGAGGCCCCTGGCCCCATCACGACGGGAGCATTCGGGGTCACGGTCGCGTCGATGCAGCGCGAGCAGCGCATCTACGCTGCGGTCCACCTGCTGGGGTCTGCGCCCCTGTCGCCGAATGCACGCCGAGCGTTGTTCGAGTGGCTGTCTCGTCGACCCGGTGTGACGCTGGATGGGGCCGCGCTGGACGCGGCGGGGCGACACGGCACCGCCGTCAGGTTCGCCTCGCTGTATGACCGACAGGTCCCACGTCGACGAGTCACGTCGTCGCAACTTGTCGACGAGGCGCGGGCGGCGGGATCGCACCTGATCGGCCCTGTGGAGGACGGCGACTTCGTCGTGCCGGCGCATCGGGAGTTCCGCCGATGGGTGCTCGTCGCGATCATCGACCCTGCGCATGGCGAGCTGATGCAGAGCACGGTCCGCGCCTACCAGACGTCCGTCGGGGCGCAGCTGCCGGAGATCGTTCGGCAGGGGAGCGGTCGAATCACCATCCGCGTGCAGCACGGGGTCATCGCGGGTGCTTCCAACCAAGTCGACGGATCGCTTTACCAGCTCCGCGAGCGGACCCGGAGCGTCGTTCCGGCGTCGCTCGTGTGTTCAAGTCATCCTGAGGTGTGCCAGTTGCCGCGAATCGGTCCGCTCGACACGCCGCCGACCTGACACGAGTGGTCACCCCACCGGTAGGTGGATCCAGCCCTCGGTGGGGTCGGTGAGCGGGGCGTCGGGTGCGATCGTCTCGCCACATGACGCCAGGTGCGCGACGATGGCGGCGGCGAAGGCGTCGAGGGCGTCGTCGCCCGCAACGCACGCCGCGAGGGCGTCGGGGTCCGGCACGGGCCAGCGCTGCAGGAGCGCGTCGAGGATGCGGCCGCGGGCGGCGCGCGCGTCGTCGCGCTTGTAGCCGGCGGCGTGGACGCCCCACTGCAGGAGCGCGCCGCCGGGGTAGACCTCGAACACCTCGGTCGAGCCGGTGCGCCAGACGCCGCCACGCGGATCCGCGAGGT
>JAOPYS010000177.1 GCA_025964465.1 Thermoleophilia bacterium | reverse complement strand
CCGGCGACCTCGCCCTTCGCCTCGAGCACGAACTTCTGGTCCAGGTCGCCCTCGGCGACCGCGGTGACGACCTTCACGATGCCGCGCACCTGGGTGGTCAGGTTCGACGCCATGAAGTTGACGTTGTCGGTGAGGTCGCGCCACACGCCCGAGACGCCGCGCACCTCCGCCTGGCCGCCGAGGCGACCCTCCGTGCCGACCTCGCGCGCCACGCGCGTGACCTCCACCGTGAAGGAGGAGAGCTGGTCGACCATGGTGTTGATGGTGTCCTTGAGCTCGGCGATCTCGCCGCGCACGTTGATGGTGACCTTGCGCGAGAGGTCGCCCCGCGCCACGGCGGTGGTGACCTCGGCGATCGAGCGCACCTGGTCGGTCAGGTTCGACGCCATCAGGTTGACGTTGTCCGTGAGGTCCTTCCAGGTGCCGGAGACGCCGCGCACCTCCGCCTGCCCGCCGAGCTTGCCCTCCGTGCCGACCTCCTTGGCGACGCGCGTCACCTCGTCCGTGAAGGAGGAGAGCTGGTCGACCATCGCGTTCACCGTGGTGCCGATGCGCAGGTACTCGCCCTTGACCGGCTGGCCCTCGATGGTGAGCGCCATCTTGCGCGTGAGGTCGCCGCGCGCCACCGCGTCGAGCACCTGCGCGACCTCGGTGGTGGGGCGCATGAGGTCGTCGACGAGCCCGTTGACCGCCTCGACGGAGGTCTGCCAGCCGCCGCCGGCGCCCGAGAGCGCGGCGCGCTCGGTGATGCGGCCCTCCTGCCCGACCGCGCGACCCACGCGCTCGAGCTCGTTGAGCAGGCGCTCGTTCATGGAGACGAGGTCGTTGACGCGCATGCCCAGCTCGACCATCGCCGGGTCGGAGGCGACGGGCACGCGAGCGGTGAAGTCACCCGAGCGGGCCCGGTTGAGCACCTGCACGACGCCGTCGAGCTCGAGGCTGCCGATCACCACGCGGCGCGAGCGCGGCCCGCGCTCGTCGTGGTCGTCGCGATCGGGGCCACCGCGTCGGCGCGAGCGCCACGACCGCCGTGCCTCGACCGGCCGGCCGACCCGGTCGGCGTCCGACGACGTGTCGGCCTGCATCTCGTCGCGTGCGGTCGTGCTGTCGCTCATGGTTCCCCCTCGGTGCGCCGCCACCCACGGCGCGCGTGTCGTCCACGGCAGAACCTAGGGGGTCCTGCTCCAGTGCGAGTGCCCATCCCCCGCGACAAATCGCCCTGAACATCGCGGAACCTGTCGGCCCTACCCGCCAGGTCGGGTTGAAGTGTGAAGAATCGGCCATACGAACCACATGACCACATTCATGGACCGAGCAAAGCAGAAGGCCCGCGGCATCGACCTGCCGGACACCTCGACCCTGCGCGAGCACATGCCCGACACGGCAGTGCTGCGCGCACGCGTGATGGCGGCCGTCGAGGAGGCGCTGGACCGCGCCGAGGACGCGTGGCACGACGCGCCGACCGCCACCAAGGGCGCGGCCAAGCGGGTGCGCAGCTCACGTGCAGCCGAGGCCACCGCCGCGAGCGCCGACAAGGCCCGCAATTCCCGCGTCGGCGAGGCGACCTCCGCCGCTGTCGCTGCGGGCCTGCCGATCGCCCTGTCGTTCGTCCGCGACCGCGCACGGTCCAAGGCCGCGCGGCGCGCCGCGATGCTCGCGCCGAAGGTCGCACTTCGCTCGAGCCCCGTGCTGCTGGGCGCCGCGGCGATCGGCGGCGTCGCGCTCGGCGTCGCCGCGGTGCGCCGCCTGCGCGCGGAGGGGTCCGATGCACCGCGCGGTGACGCGCACTACGAGCTGTCGAACGGATCGGCGGCCAGCCTCGACGATGACGACGTCCAGCGGATGGAGGGCGAGGGCGGCGACCTGGGCGCCTACGACTCCGACGCGGCGCAGCTTCGACGCTTCGTCCGCTCGGCCGACGGGGTGAGCGGTTCCGGCGGCCACTGAGGCGGTGGCATCCGAGGGGTCGCCGGGGCGCGCATCGCCCCCGCGGCCCCTCGATGCGTCCACGGCCGCGGTCGGCGGAGCGGCCGGGTCTGCAGCTACCATCGTGTGATGACGCTCGGCGACGACGACAAGCGGATCATCGGTCGCGTGGAGCGCGTCGACCTGCCGCGCTTCGGGCTCTCGGGGCTCGAGGCCAAGGTCGACACCGGCGCCCGCACGAGCAGCATCCACTGCACCGACGTGCGGGTGGAGGCCGAGGACGACGACGGCCTGCGCCACATCTCCTTCACGCTGCTCGACCCCGAGCACCCCGACTACAACGGCCGCCGCTTCCGCGCGCGCCGCGCCGGCACGCGCATCGTGCGCTCCTCCAACGGCGAGCAGCAGGAGCGGCACGTGATCGCGGCCGACATCGTCATCGCCGGCCGCTCCATCCGCACCGAGTTCACGCTCGCCGACCGCGAGGCCATGAACTACCCCGTCCTGCTCGGTCGCCGCCTGCTGCGCGGCAACTTCCTCGTCGACGTCTCGCTTCGCCGCGCCGCAGACGACGACGAGGAGGAGTAGCCCGGCGCCGGCGCTCATCGCCGGTCCGGATGCTGGCATGATCGAGGCGTGACCGAATCCGCCTCCTCAGCTGCTGCCGCCCCCTCCACGGACTCCGCCGACGCGGGGCCCGAGCCGGCTCGCCGCGCCACCGACGTCGGCCCCGTCCAGACGCCGCCGCACCTGCCCGCCACGCCCCGCCCGCTGCGCCTGCTCGTGCTGTCGCGGCGCCGGCGGCTCTACTCCACCCGTCGCCTCGTCGAGGCGGCCGCCGCGCGCGGGCACGACGTGCGTGTGGTCGACCACACGAAGTGCTACGTCGAGGTGCGCAACTCCGGGCCCACCGTGTTCTACGAGGGCGAGGCGCTCGTCGGAATCGACGCGATCATCCCGCGCATCGGCGCCTCGGTGACCGAGTACGGCTCGGCGATCGTGCGGCAGTTCGAAACCCAGGGCGTGTTCACGGCCACCCCGTCCCTCGCGCTCACGCGGGCGCGCGACAAGCTGCGGTCGCTGCAGCTGCTGGCGCGCGACCGCGTGGCCATCCCGCACACGCTCTTCGCGCGCCGCGCGAGCGACCTCGACGACCTGCTCGAACGCCTCGGTGGCCCGCCCGTCGTCATCAAGCTGCTCGAGGGCACGCAGGGCGTCGGCGTCGTGCTCGCCGAGACCAAGAAGGCGGCCAAGAGCGTGCTCCAGGCGTTCGAGGGGCTCAAGGCCGACGTCATCGTGCAGGAGTTCATCCGCGAGGCCAAGGGCGCGGACCTGCGCGTCATCGTCGTGGGCGGGCGGGTCATCGCCGCGATGCGCCGCGTCGGCGCGCCGGGCGAGTTCCGCGCCAACGTCCACCAGGGCGGCAGCACGGAGAAGGTCACGCTCACCCGCAAGGAACGCGCCCTCGCCGTGCGCGCCGCAAAGTCGCTCGGCCTGCCGGTCGCCGGCGTGGACATGCTCCGCGCCGAGCGCGGCCCGCTCGTGATCGAGGTCAACGCATCCCCCGGGCTCGAGGGCATCGAGCACGCCTCCGAGGTCGACGTCGCCGGCGCGATCATCCAGTGGGTCGAGGAGCACCTGCCCAAGCGCCGGTCGCGCGACCGCGTCGGCGCGTAGCCGCCGGGTAGGGTCCGCCCCATGGACTTCAGCCTCTTCGCACCCGAGAACCTCCCCGGCGTCGGCATGGGCGACCTCGAATCCGTGGTCGCCGTGCTCGGGCTCACCGGCCTGGCCGTGACGAGCGGCATGCTCGTCGCGGAGG
>JAOPYS010000402.1 GCA_025964465.1 Thermoleophilia bacterium | reverse complement strand
CGGTCGTGCTGGGTGCGGCCGTGCTCATCATCGCGTTGGTGCTCGGCGCCACGTTCCACCGCGTGGAGCACGTGCTGCTCGGCCTCTCCGCGGTGCTCGCGTCGTACCTCGTCGCCGGGGTGCTGGCGAAGCCGGACTGGTCACAGGTCGGGCACGGCCTCGTCGTGCCGTCGGTGCCGGCAAGCGGGGCGGCGCTCATCGCGGTCGCCGCGACGCTCGGCACGACGCTCGCGCCGTGGGGGCTCGCCTTCATCCAGTCGTACGCGGTGGACAAGAAGATCCGGCGCGAGGACTACACGCCCGAGCGGCTCGAGGTCGCCGTCGGCTCGCTCCTCACGGGCGTCATCGCCGTCGCCATCACGGTCGCGTGCGCGGCCACGCTCGGCGCCGCCCACCACGGTATCGACGACGCCAGCGACGCGGCCCGGGCCCTGCGCCCGCTCGCGGGCGACTACGCCAGCATCCTGTTCGGGGTCGGTCTCGCCGGCGCCGGCCTGCTCGCGGCTGCCGTCGTCCCGCTCGCCACGTCCTACTCGCTGGCCGAGGCGGTCGGGCGCCCCGGCGACCTCGACGGGCGCACGATGGACGAGCGCTTCTTCTACGGCTGCTTCGCCGTGCTGATCGTCGCGGCGGCCGCGCTCGTGTCGCTGCCCGGCGTACCGCTGCTGCCGGTGGTGTTCTTCTCCCAGCTCGTCAACGCCATCCTGCTGGCGCCGCACCTGGTCCTGCTCGTGCGCCTCAACCGCGACCCGCGCGTCGTCGATCCCGCGCGCGTGCTCTCGCGCCGCTGGGCCGCCGCGGCGTGGTGCGGCATCGCCCTCGTGCTCAGCTCGGTCGCCTCGATCGCCGTCGTCGTCGTCGCCCGTCGCCTCGGCTGAGCGCTGCCGCTCACGGCGCGGCGCGACCACCCAGGCCCGGGAGGCGGTAACGCTTGCCGGCCCGGAGCGCGCCGGTGGCGTAGAAGGTGCCCCGCCAGACCACACCGCCCCGGCGGTGCTCGAGCCACGCGGCGCGCACCTGCATCCACCACACCAGCGCACTGGCCACGGGCTGCACCAGCACGCCGCGACGGGCGCCTCCCGTACGCGCCGCGAGCCACGCGCCCACGCCCATCGACGCGGCGATCGTCACTGCGCCGACCGCTGCCGGTGACCACGCTCCCGCGACGGCGCCGACGGCGACCGCGACCCACGGCGCGAGTTCCCCCAGCGTCGCCACGCTGACGGTGGCAATCGCCCCGCCCGTCGAGCCGACCCCGCCGGAGGCGCCGTACTTCTCGAATCCGCGGGTCATGCCGCGTACCGATTCCTGCCAGCGAACCCGCACCAGCCCAACCCCCGAGGCGAGCATCGTTCGGCCGCCTTGCGCCGCCACCAGCTGCCCGAGCGCCGCATCGTCTGCGACGTCCATCCGCACCCACTCGAACCCCCCGGCGCGGTCGAGCACGTCGGCGCGCACCAGGTTGCACGCGCCGACCCCGAACGCCTCCGGGCGGTCCGGGTCTGCAGCGCGCCACAGCTGCGCGCCCAGCACCAGCCAGCGCGAGAACGTCCCCACCACGCCGGCGATGAGCAGGCCGTCGCTCTCCACCTCGGGAAGCAGCGCGAGCGCGTCCAGGCCGTGCGCCTCGGCGTACTCGACCACGGCGCGCGGGGCCCGCGGCGCGAGCTCGACGTCCGCGTCGGTGAACAGCAACCATTCACCCGTCGCGCGCACGCGCCCCGCCTCCAGCGCGTGCACCTTGCCGAGCCACCCCGTCGGCAGGTCGCGCACGTGGATGGCCTGCACCGAGGGGCTCGCGCTCGCCATCTCGTCGAAGATCGCGCCGGTGCCGTCGGTCGAGCGGTCATCGACGAGCACGAGCTCCACGTCCGGGTCGTCGAACGCCGCGAAGCCCTCGACGTCGTGGCGCACCGTCAGCGCTTCGTCACGCGCTGCGACGATGATCGAGATCGAGGCGGGAGCGCGCGACCCATCGCCACTGCCCCCTGCATCCTCCACTCCACGCCAGCGATCCACGCGCACCAGCGCTCGCACCGTGCGCACGCCGGCCGCGAGCGCGCCGGCCCACCACACTGCGCCGAGCACCGCGAAGCTCCACGCCGCGGCGGCCATGTCAGTCGACGAGGCGTCGCGTCATCTGGCGGATGGCGAGGCGCCACAGCAGCCCGGCCCACAGCGCGAGGAAGGCGACGTGCCACAGGTCGACCAGCCCGTGCCAGCCGAACACCGCGCCGCGCACGAGTTCGACCACGTGGTGCAGGGGGTTGAGCTGCGCCAGTGCGCGGGCCCAGCCCGGCAGCCGATCGACGGGGAAGAACGTGCCCGCCGTCAGCATCAGCGGCGTGAGGAATCCGCTCATCACGTAGCTGAAGTTGTCGATCGAGTTCATCGTCGCGGCGACGGTGATTCCGAACAGCGCCCAGCCGAGCCCGCCGATGAAGCAGATGAACGGCAGCACGAGCATGCCCCAGGACGGGTCGATCCCGAAGAACATCGCCACCACCACCGGCGCGCACCCGTACACGCCCGTGCGCGTGCCGATCCACAGCGCCTCGGCCGTCACCACTTCCTCGCTGTCGACGGGCGCGGCGAGGATGCCGTCGTAGGTGCGCTGGAACTTGTACTTCACGAACGTGCCGAACATGGCGGGGAAGGCGCTCGCGTACATCACCGACATGCCGACCGTGCCGGTCGCGGTGAACTCCAGGTAGCTGAAGCCACCGACCTTCGACACGAGGGAGCCGAGCCCGAACCCGAAGGCGAGCAGGTAGATGACCGGCTCCATGATCGAGCTGAACGCGGACGAGCGCCAGAAGCTCTTGTAGTTGATGAACTCGCGCATGAGCACGCCGAGGAGCGCGGTGCGTTCGAGGCGGCCGATGCGCTCCGACGACCCCGGCTGCGGCGCGGGCGTGGACGAGGGCGGCGTCGGGGGCGGGATGGTCGCGTTCACGAGACCTCCTCCCCAGTCAGCAGCACGAACACGTCCTCGAGATTCGAGTCGCGACGCTGGCACGCGTCCTCGTAGCCGGCCGGCGGCGCGTCGCCGCCGAGCACGGTGACGGAGGTGCCGGTGCGTCGCGTCGGGCGACCCTCGCCCCGTGCCACGGCCTCGACCTGCTCGAGCGTCGCCGGCGGCCCGTAGACCTCCCACGCGCGCTCGCCCGCGTGCTCGCGCACGAGTTCGCTCGGCACGCCGCTCGCCACGGCCGCGCCCTTCGCCATGATCGTCACGGTGTCGCAGAGGCGCTCGGCCTCCTCGATGTAGTGCGTCGACATGAGGATCGAGACCCCGTCCTGACGCAGCCCGTCGATGAGCGCCCACAGCTCCTGTCGCACCTGCG
>JAOPYS010000389.1 GCA_025964465.1 Thermoleophilia bacterium | reverse complement strand
CGGCCGTCGTGCCGACCACCCAACGACAGCGCGACTACGCCGAGCTGGGCATCCCGTCGCAGCGCCTCCTCGACGTCGTCGACCGCGGCGACACGGTGCTCGCCTCCGCCGAGTGGGCCGACTACGTGCGGCTGCGCACGGGCGCGCGGGTCGTCGTCGACGCGCGGCTCGAGCGCTTCCGGGCCCGGGACCTCGACGCCTACCTGGACTTCGTCGACCACGCCGACGGCCGGCTCGCGCGCCAGGTGCATGCCGACGTCGTGCTGGTCCACCGCCGCACCCTCGGCGACGACTGGCCGAACCCTCGTCACGACGTCGACCTCGGCGCGACCCGCCTGCAGCACGCGGCCCACGACCACACCGGCGACGCCTTACGCGTGACGGACTGACGGTCCCCATTCGCTCGGGCCCCGGGATCGACCGCCCTCGCGATCGCATCCGTTCTCCCGGACCACGCGTACGGTGCAGCGTGTCCAGCAGCGCGCAGCGAAACCCGCGCGCTCAGACCGAACCTTGCGACCTCGGAAAGGCCCCCCGCGTGCACGACGAATCCATACGACCGCGGGCCCGGCGCCTCCTGGGTGACGCGATCGATGCCGTGGAGCAGGCGCTCCACGAAGCAACGCTCGGCAACGGAGAGCTCACCGAGGACGAGGTGCAGGCACTGGGCGAGGTCGTCGTCACGCTCCGGACCATGGAGTAGTGCGCGACGGAACTCGTTCCGCGTTCAAGTCACCGACCGGATTCGAACCGGTGTACGAGGCTTTGCAGGCCTCTGCCTAACCACTCGGCCACGGTGACGCGAGGTGGCAGAGCATACCGCAGGCCGCCGCGACCCTGCCCGTCAGCTGCTGGTGTTGGCGAGCGCGCTCATGATGTTGAGGAAGGCGGGCCCGAGGATGATGATGAACATCGCCGGGAAGATGAACATCACGGTCGGGAAGAGCATCTTGACCGGGGCCTTCATGGCCTTCTCCTCGGCCTTGAGCTGGCGGTGCACGCGCATGTCGTCGGCCTGGACCTTGAGCGTGCGCCCGAGCGACGTGCCCAGCTCGTCCGCCTGGATGATCGAGCGCGAGAACGAACGCACGTCCTCGCTGTCCACCCGGTCGCCGAAGTTGCGCAGCGCCTGCCGGCGCGTCTCGCCCACGCGGATCTCGCGGGCGACCATGTCGAACTCCTCGATCAGCGGGCCGTCCATCTTCTCGCAGACCTTGGAGACCGCCGCGTCGAACCCGAGGCCGGCCTCCACGCTGACGGTGAGCAGGTCGAGCGTGTCGGGCATGGCGCGCTCCATCGCGTCGCGCCGCCGACGGATCCGGCTGTTGAGCCAGAAATCGGGGCCGAGGAACCCGATCATGAACGACAGCAGGCCGATCATCAGCACCGGCAGGCTGCCCGTGAGCGCGCCGAGCACGATCAGCCCGACGCCGACCGCGGCGAGCGCGCCCTTGATGGCAAGGAGCGTCTGCGGGCGGGCCGTGGTGCCGGCGTTGCGCAGCTTGCGCTGCAGCTCGACGCGCTTGCCCGCCGGGCTCATGCGGATCGCCAGCCCCGTGAAGCGCTCGACCATGGGCGTGATGAGCCGCTCACGCGCGCTCTTGCCGAGCTCGCCCTCCTCGGCCGCGATCGAGGCGTAGGAGCCGGCACGCCGGATGTTCGCCTGGATCTGCTTGCGCGAGACCGACGCGTTCTCCATCGCGATGAAGACGCCGACGCTGAAGACGAGGGTACCGATGAGGAGCAGGATCATGGGTGTCACACCTTGACGTTGACGACCTTCATGCAGGCGAAGTAGCCCAGCACCATGGATACGGCGCCGATCCCGAGCAGCATGTGCCCGATCGGCGTGGTGAACATCGGCTTCATGTAGTCCGGGCTCATGAGGGTGATGACCAGACCCATGAAGATGGGCATCGCGAGCAGCACGTAGGCGCTCATCTGACCCATCGACGTCAGCGCCTTCACCTTCTTGCGGAACTGCTGCCGGTTGCGGACGGTGTCGCCGACCATGTCGAGGATGTCCGCCAGCGACCCGCCCACCGTGCGCTGGATGTTGACGGTGGTCACAGCGAAGTCGAAGTCCGCGCTGCCCATGCGCTCGGCCATGTGCTGGAGGGCGTCCTCGACCGGCATGCCCAGCCGCGCCTCCGTCATGACGCGCGAGAACTCCTCGGACGTCGGGTTGGGCGTGTCGCGGATCATGGCGTTGAGCGCCTGGTTGAAGGAGTGGCCGGCCTTGAGCGACGACGCGATCGCGCCGAGCACGTCCGCGAGCTGCCCCTCGAACGCGTTGCGGCGGCGCCGCGCCTTCATCCGCAGCCAGAAGTTCGGGAGGAACCCGAGCACGAGCGGCAGCCCGATGATCATGATGAGGTTGCCGGCGAGCAGCCCGACGGCGAGGCCGAACCCAGCCATCACGACCATCGCGGCGAACAGCTCACCGGGCTTGATCGCGATCGCCGCCTGGTCGGCGCGGAACCGGGTGCGCTCGAAGAACCCGGACGTCCCCAGCAGCGAGTCGCCGAGCGAGACCACGGGGGAGACCATGCGGCGCAGCGCCGACCCCTCCTGCTTGCGCGAGGCCGCGGAGGGGGCGGAGGAGGCCTGGGTCGTGTAGCGCTCGATGCGCTTGATCACGTCGGGACGCGAGCG
>JAOPYS010000365.1 GCA_025964465.1 Thermoleophilia bacterium | reverse complement strand
GGGTGGAGTACGAGCTGGCGCGCATCGCGCTGCCGGTGCTGCTGACGGCGATCTCGTTCGTCGGCGCCTACGCGCTGCCCACCGGCACGGGGCTGGCGCAGTGGGGCGTGCGGCTCGGGCTCGCGCTGGCGTGGCCGCTGGTGCTCGTCGCGCTCGGGTTCGTCACGCCCGCCGAGCGCCTGCGCATCCGTCGCCGCGTGTCGCGCGAGGGCGCGCGGTGATCGGGCTGCTCGCCTCGCAGGTGCTCGCCGTCGCCGCGGTCGCCCTGCTCGTGTGGCTGCCCGGGTGGGCCGTCGCTCGGCTGCTGCAGCTGCAGCTGTACGTGCCGGTGCTGCTGCTGCCCGTCGCGTGGTTCGCGTTCGGGCTCGGGCTGTGGACGGCAGCGTTCGTCGCGACGCTCGCACTGCACGCGCCGATCGCCGTGACCCTGGCCGTGCACGGCGCGGTCACGCTCGTGCTGGTCGTCGTCGCGTGGCTGCGCGACGCGCGACGCGGGCACGCGAAACGCCAGGAGGACGCGGTGTCGACGTGGACCGTGGGCGCCATCGCGGCGGCCGTGCTTCTCGCCGCGGTGCTGCGCACGCGCATCGCGTTCGACACGCTCTTCCACATCGGTGTGTCGCGGCGCCTGCTCGAGCTGCACGAGCCGACCTTCGCGACGATCGACCGCATCGCGGGGGCAGGTGTCAATCCGTCCTATGTCATCCCCACGTGGCAGGCCCTGTTCGCGGGCGCGTCGAAGCTCACGGGCCTGGACCCGGCCACGGTCATGGAGGCCAACGCCGCCTTCGCGGTGCTGCTCGCGGCGTGCGCAGCGGGCGCGCTCGGGCGGGTCATCACCGGCACCGCCGCCGGCGAGATGGCGGCCGCTGCGGCCTACGCGTGGCTGCGCGTGTTCTTCCCGCGACGCGAGCTGGAGGGCGACGGCGTCGCCTACGCCGCGCTGCCGGGCAACGTGGCGATCGACGTGCTGCTGGCCTTCGTCCTGGTCGTCGCGGTGCTCGTGGTGCAGCGCGGGCGCGACCGCAGCGGCCGCGGCGCGCTCGCGGCCACGGGCGCGGTGGGCATCGCACTGGTCGTGGTGCTGCACGCCAACTACGTGGTGTACCTCGCGGTCATCGGGATCGGGGCCGCGCTCTGGCTCGCGCTCGCCGGTCCGTGGGGGCCCGAGGTGCGCGGCGGCCTCGTGCGCGCGCTGCTCGCCATCGCGGTGCCCGGCGTCATCGCCTTCGCGTGCCTGTTGCCGGTGCTCACGATGCTCGACCAGTTCGGCTCGCCGCTCGAGCAGCGCATCGACTACCACCTGATGGGCCACGGCGCGTGGCAGATCACGCGCCCGGGGCACCTCTACGACTGGTTCGCCGCCCCCGGGCTGCTCGCGATGCTGCTGCTGCCGTGGGCCGCGTGGCGCGGGCGCGGCGTGGGTCGCGCCGTCGTCGCCGGTGGCGCCATCACGCTCATGGCCTGCGCGCTCGTCCCGCCGCTGCTGCACCTGCTCGGCAGCAGTGGCAGCCTCACGCTCGCGCTGCGCATCCCGCGCCCCATGGGCATCCTGCTGGCCGGAGGGATGGCGATCGCGCTGCCCGACCTGCTCGCGCGCATCGGCGCGACGGCCGGGCGCGTGCGCACCAGGTGGGGCGGTCTGGCGGCGCGGGCCGCGTGGGTCGCGCCGTTCGCGGTGGTGGTCGCGCTGTCGGCTGCCTACGGCTACCCGCTCGCGCGTCGCACGCCGCCGCAGTACGGGTGGAACTGGCCAACGCTGGTGGCCGTCGCGGGGCTGCTCCTGGTGCTGGTGCTCGCCGTGCGTGACCGCCGTCGCGGCCGCGGCGACGGCGCGCTCGACGAGGTCACCCCGGCCGCCGCCGCCGCTGCGCCGGCGCTGACCGCCGCCCGTCCCTCGTCCGTCGGTGCGGCGCTGCCGAACACCGTCCCCTCAGCCCGGGCCCTGGGCCTCGCCCTCCTCGCGCTCGGCGCCTGCTTCCTGCCCTCGGGGTACGACAGCCTGCGCCGCGGCGCGTGGCAGTCGCGCCAGCTCGTGGCGTCCGCCCGCGCCGACGACCTCGGCTGCACAGCTGGCATCCAGCACGCGCTCGAGCGGCTGCCGTCGGGTGACACGCTCGTCTCGGACCCGATGACGGCGTACACCGTCCAGGCCGTGGCGCCGGTGTACATCGCCGCCGACTTCAAGACCTGGAACGGCGCGACCGACACGTCGCGCAGCGCGCGCCGCATCCACCTGCTCGAGGACGCGTTCGACTCGCGCTCGGAGGCCACCGCCGTGCACGCGGTGGAGCGCATGCGCGACACGCTCGACGCACGCTGGCTCGTGGTCGCACGCGGCGAGGTCGAGGCGCCGCTCGGCGCGAAGGTCGGCAACTTCGACGCGGTCGGCCTGCGCCACGCGCTCGACGACGGGTCGCTGCCAGCGCGTCGGGTGGCCGCAGGCGAGGGGCACATCCCCGGCAAGGAGCGAACCACGACCTCGCGCGCGGCCTGCAGCCTCGAGCTGTGGCAGCTGCGAGACGGATCCGGGGACCCACGATGAACCGACGCAACCTCCTGCGACCGTGGCGCGTGGTGCGCGCCCGAACGAAGTCGGGGCGCAACCGACTGCTGCACCACGCCGAGGTACGGCGCGGCAGCGAGCTGCCGGCCCGCGCCGACCGCACGCCGATCTTCATCCTCGGCGCCCCGCGGTCGGGCACGACGCTCTTCTACCAGCTCGTCGTCGAGGGGCTCGACGTGGGCTACCTCGCCAACGCGCACATGGTCCGCCCCGGGGACGCCGCCAACATCGAGCGGCGGGTGCGACCGCGCGCCGACCGCCAGCCCTCCAACTGGACGTCCAGGCACGGTGACACGAGCCACTCGTGGGACCCGACCGAGGCGGGCAACTACTGGTACCGGTTCGTCGACCGCTTCCCCAACGAGATCACCGAGGCCGACGCGACCCCGAAGCGCGTACGCGCCGTGCGCGCCGCGATCCGCGAGTTCGCGGAGGCGTGCGGCGGGCCGGTCGTCTTCAAGAACGTCTTCAACTCGCTGCGCCTGCCGCTGCTGACGGCGGCGCTGCCCGAGGCGCGCTACATCATCGTGGACCGCGACACGGAGACCAACGCGCGCTCGCTGCTGCGCGGGCGCCTCAGCAACCACGACACGCTCGACCGGTGGTGGAGCGCCGAGCCGGCCGGCGCCGACGCGCTCGCCGGACGCTCGCCCGCCGAGCAGACGGTGTGGCAGGTCGAGCAGATGAAGGCCGTCGCGCGGCGCGAGGTCGGGCGGCTCGACCCGAGCTTCACGATCGAGGTGACCTACGACGAGGTGTGCGCCGATCCGCGCGCGGCACTCGTGCGGATCCGCGACTGGCTGGCGCAGACCGGCGTCGAGGTGCAGCTGCGTCCGGACGCGGTGATCCCGGAGACGTTCCGCCGCAGCCACGGCACGCCGCTGGACGAGGCCACGGAGGCGCAGCTGCGCGCGGCGGTCGCCGTCGCCGAGCAGGCGCGCGTCGCCACGAGCAGCCCGGCGGCGCCGTGACGGCAGCGCCCCCGAGCCCCGAGGACGAGCGCGAGGCGTACGCGGCCTTCCTCGCCCTGTCGCGCCAGCGCTCCGTGTTCGCCGAGCCGTGGTGGCTCGACGCGACGACGGGCTCGGCGCGGGCGTGGTCGCCCAACCTGCTGCGCGCGGCCGATGGTTCCGTGCGCGCGGCGTGGCCACTGCCGGTGCGGCCCACGCGCGTCGGCCTGGTCGGCACGACGGCGCCCTACACGCCGTGGCTGGGGCCGCTCCTGCCGGACGCGGCGCCGGGCGTCGCGCGCACGAGCGCCGACGTGGAGCTGCTCGAGGCGCTCGCCGCATCGCTCGTGGGCCACGCGCACGTGGAGGCCGCCTGCCTGCCCGAGCTCGACTACTGGACGCCGCTCTCGTGGCACGGGTTCGAGCAGACCACGCGCACGACCTGGCGCCTCGCGCACGCAGGGGACGTCGACGCGACGCGCGCCGCGATGCGCAAGGGCACGCGCCGCAAGCTGTCGATCGCCGAGCGCGACGCGCTGGTGGTGGAGGAGGGGTCGGTCGCCGACCTGCTGGTCGCGTGCGAGGCGACCTTCGCGCAGCAGGGCGCCGCGGTACCCGCCGCTGCGGCGCTCGACCGAGCCGCGCGCGCCGCGCTCGAGCGCGAGCGTGGCACCGTGCTGGTCGTGCGCAGCGCGGAGGGCACGCTCGCCGCGGCGGGCCTGTTCGTGGAGGACGACCGGCGCAGCTACGCGATCGCCTACGGGCGCGGCCCGGGCGAGGACGTCGACGGCGCCTCCACCCTGCTGCTGTGGGCGGGGATACGCCGCGCCGCCGAGCGCGGCCTCGGCTTCGACTTCGAGGGCTCGATGATCCGTTCCATCGAGCGCTTCGTGCGCGGCTTCGGCGGCGAGCCGCACGCCTACTCGGTCGTGCGCCGCAGCTCGCCGGCGTGGGCCCGCACCGTTGCCCGCCGCCGCCGCGTCAAGCGCCTGCTGCGCCGCTGACCCCCCCGGCGAGTATGAGGTTGATCGTGCCGCTCAGCGGCACGATCAACCTCATACTCGGGAGGGGGCGGCGAGCAGGCCCGCGAGGCGGCGCACGTACTCGGTGGCGATCGCGTCCCAGGAGTAGTGCGTGGCGATCGCCGCGCGGGCCTCGGCGCCCAGGCGCGCCTCGAGCGTCGCATCCGCGAGCACGGCGACCAGCGCCTGCGCGAGCGCGGCCGGGTCGCCCGGCGGCACCGCCAGCGCGCCGCGGCCCACGTACTCGCCGAGCCCGCCCACGTCACTCACCACGAGCGGCGTGCCGCACGCGAGCGCGCTCACCGCGATGCCGCTCATGTCGATCCGTCGGTAGGGCAGGCAGCACACCGTCGCCCGCCGCAGCAGCCAGCCGAGCTCCTCGTCACTCACGAACCGCGGGATGAACGCCGCCCCCGCCGGCACGGCCTCGGGCAGGTCGACCCCCATGGGGCGTCCGGCGATCACCAGCCGCGCCTGCGGCACCTGCGCGCGCACGAGCGGCCACGCCTCCAGCAGCACGTCCACGCCCTTGTACGGGCGCAGCAGCCCGGGCAGCACCACCAGCGGCGCGTGCTCGGGCAGCAGCACCGGCGGCTCGGGCGGCTCGGGCGCCGTCGCGTACTGGTCGTAGGCGCCGATCGCCATGCGCCACACCGTCGGCAGGCCCGCCTCGCGCAGCGCCCGCGCTCCGCCGTCGGAGTGCGCCACCACGGCGCTGAATCCGCCGAGCGCCGCCAGCGGCACCTTGCCCTCGCGCTCCTGGGCGTTGTGCGACGTGAACGTCACCGGCATCGACTGCGCGAGCCGCGCCCACGCCCGCACGTCGAGCCCGCGCCCGGGCAGCCACTGCACCATGACCACGTCGGCCTCCGCGCGCAGCCGGCGCGTCAGCTTGGCCAGGTCGAGCGGGTGCTGGGTGATGCGTGTCAGTCGGCGCGGCAGCAGGCGCCCGTAGCCGTAGCCCGTCCGGTAGAACGACTCCTCGACCTGCGCGCCATCCTCGCGTAGCACCACCTTCACGCCGACGTGCGGCGACCGCGTGCAGTGCAGCGTCACCTCGCACCCCGCGCGCGCCAGGGCGTTGGCGAGTGGCTCGTCGTAGGCCAGCGACCACGACGCCGGGTCGACGATCGCCACGCGCAGCGGTCGCGCGCTCATGCTCGCGAGGGGGCGCGCTCCGCCGCGGCGGCCTCCGCCTCGGCCCGGGCCGGCCCCTCGGCCCGCGACCGTG
>JAOPYS010000361.1 GCA_025964465.1 Thermoleophilia bacterium | reverse complement strand
GTGGCCCGCTTCTTCTGGGAGCAGTGCACGCGATCGCAGATCGGGCCGAAGGCCTCGTCGTTCTTCGCGTGTCGAGCATCGAGCGTGTCAGCACCGAGGGAAGCCATGCGAGAAGCGTAGCACCCGCAGGCGGGCGCTCAGGCAGCGGCATCCAGCAGCGCAACGTCCTCGTCGGACAGGCGCAGCTGCGCAGCCGCCACGTTCTCCTCGAGGTGCTGCACCGACCCCGTGCCCGGGATGGGGAGGATCACCAGGCTGCGCTGCAGCAGCCACGCCAGCGCCACCTGGCTGGCAGCCGCGCCGTGCCGCGCCGCGACCTCCGCCACCGGGCCACCCGGCTTGGCCAGGTCGCCGGCCGCGAGCGGGAACCACGGGATGAACCCGATGCCGTGCTCGGTGCAGTGCTCCAGCACCGCCTCCGACTGGCGGTTGCCGACGTTGTAGAGGTTCTGCACCGTGCTGATCGGCACGATCTCGCGGGCGGCCTCGATCTCCTCCACGCTCACCTCCGACAGGCCGACGTGGCGCACGAGCCCCTCGCGGCGCAGGTCGGCCAGCACCTCGAACTGCTGCTCGCGCGGCACGTTCGAGTCGATGCGGTGCAGCTGGAACAGGTCGATGCGCTCCACGCCGAGGCGGCGCAGGCTCAGGTGGCAGCACTGGCGCAGGTAGGACGGGTCGCCGAGCTGGTGCCACTGGTCCGGGCCGGTGCGCACGAGGCCCGCCTTGGTGGCCACGACCAGGTCGTCGCGGTAGGGGTGCAGCGCCTCGCGGATCAGCTCCTCCGACACGGCGGGCCCGTAGGAGTCGGCCGTGTCGATGAAGTCCACGCCCAGCTCGGGGAGGCGCCGCAGCACCTCGAGTGCGCGGTCGTGGTCGGGCGGGTCGCCCCAGATGCCTGCGCCCGTGATGCGCATCGCGCCGAACCCCAGGCGCGTGACGGGCAGGTCGCCGCCGATGTCGAAGGTGCCGGATGCGGAAGCCGTGATGGTCGTCGTCATGCCGCGCACCTTAGTGCCCGGTCATCGGCGGTGTGCGCTGAAGACCTCGCCAGCGTCGACGGCGGCCGCCAGCACCGTCGCGTCGGCGGCGAGGGCCAGCTCGTTCGTCCCGGAGAGCTGCGCTGCGGCGCCGTCCGCGCTGCGGCGCTTCGCACCCGGGATGATGATCGCCACGAGGCCCGCGGCAGCCAGCGCGATCGCCATCGCGATGAGCCCGTTGGTGTATCCGGACTCGGGCGGGAGCTCCTTCGCCGCCACGCCGGACACGACGATCGCCGACACGACCTGGCTGCCCACGGCGCCGCCGATGGTGCGGATGTTGGCGTTCATCCCCGTGGCCACGCCCGTCTGATGCGACGGCACGGCATCGATGAGGACGTTGGTCATCGACGAGAAGGCGAGGCCCATCCCGAACCCGAAGAAGGTGAGGGAGGCGACGAACATCCAGAGCTCGCCGTGCTCCACCGCGAGGAACCCGATGCAGGCAGCATCGACGAGCCCGCCCACGACGATCGGCACCTTGGAGCCCACCCGCGCCACGACGCGCCCGATGAGCAACCCGATGACGAGCATGCCGAGGGTGTTGGGCAGCATCACCAGGCCGACGCCCGTGGCGGTGGAGTGGAACCCGTAGCCGACGCCGCGCGGCGCCTCCATGAAGGCCGGGATGACCACCATCATCGAGTACATGCCGAACCCGAACAGCAGGGCGGTGATGTTGGTCCACCAGACCGCGGGCTGGCGCATCATCCGCACGTCGATGAGCGGCTCCTTCGAGCGCAGCTCCACCATGATCCACACGCCGAAGATCACGACGGCTGCGGCGAACAGGCCGAGGATGCGGGGGGACTGCCAGCCCCAGTGCGACCCCTGGCTGACACCGAGCAGCAGCGCCGTGAGCCAGCCGGAGAGGACGATGGCGGCGGGGATGTTGACGCGCCCCGGCACCCGCACGGGCGACTCGGGGATGTAGCGGATCGTCGCGACGAGCGTCACGAGGGCCATCGCGAACGGCGCCCAGAACAGCCAGTGCCACGAGAGGTGGTCGATGATCGGGCCGGCCAGCACGATGCCCAGGCCAGAGCCGACACCGAGGATGGCGGAGATGCCGCCGATGGCGCCCGGGACCCGCTCGCTCGGGAACTCGTCGCGGATGATGCCGAACGCCAGCGGGAAGACCGCCGCGCCCAGGCCCTGCACGACGCGCGCCGCGATCATCACGGGCAGGTTGGTGGCGAGCGCCGCGACGAACGAGCCGACGACCACGGCGCAGAAGACGATGATGAGCATCCGGCGCTTGCCGAACATGTCGCCGAGGCGGCCGAGCACCGGCGTCGCGATCGATGCGCTCAGCAGGAACGACGTGAAGATCCACGAGACGTTGGCCTGGTCGGTGTGCAGCTCCTCCTGCAGCACGGGCAGGGCGGGGACGAGCATCGCCTGCAGCAGCGTGTAGGTCAGCGCCCCGAGCGCCACCAGCGCGAAGGTGATGTTGTAGTGCTGGCGGGGCTGTGTCGTCGTCGAAGTCATTCGGATGCTTTCCGTCGGTGCTACCATGAACCGGAGGGTGCCTCCGCTACAAGATACGGAGGTTGCCTCCGCTTTGCAAATTCCGCCCCGGTCCGGAGGTCTGACATGTCGAGTGAGGTGAAGCCTCCCCGTGCCGATGCACGGCGCAACCGAGAGGCCCTGCTCGTGGCCGCGGCCGACGTGTTCGCCGAGCACGGCGTCGGGGCGTCGCTCGAGGAGGTCGCGCGCCGCGCGGGCGTGGGCGTGGGCACGCTGTACCGCCACTTCGAACAGCGCGACGCGCTCGTGGAGGCCGTGTACCGCCGCGAGCTGGAGCGCGTCGTGGATGCCGTGCCGGAACTGCTCGACGGGCGCGTCGGCATGGCCGCGCTGCGCGCGTGGAGCGAGCGGTTCCTCGGCTACGTCGCGGCCAAGCGCGGCATGGGCGAGGCGCTCCGAGCCATCATGGACTGCGCGCCGGAGCTGCGCAGCACGGTGCTGCCGCGGCTGGAGCAGGCGGTCGAGGAGCTCGTCGCGCACGGCATCGAGGACGGCTCGATCCGCACCGACGCCCGCGCCGACGACGTGCTGCGGGCGATGATCGGGGTGTTCCACCTCCCCCAGGCGGACGGGTGGGAGGCGCAGGCGCGCCGCATCCTCGACCTGCTGCTCGACGGGCTCGAGCCGCGCTGACCGGGTGCGCCAGCGCGGGCGAGGTCACGCTCGTTGCTTCGATCGCGTGATGGGTACCTGCGGGCATCGACCCGAGGAGGCGCGCCATGCAGGACCCGGTCCCACCCGACGAGTTCCAGAACCGACTGCGGCAGGAGCTCGCGTCGGCGTCGGAGCAGGAAGCAATGGGCCTGCACGTGCAGGTGACCGTCCCACCGGATTCGGCGTACGGCTGGCACAGCGAGGAGGGCGATGTCTTCGAGGTGCACCTGCCCACGCGGCTGAAGGTGGCGCCGATGATGATGCTCGGGGAGCCGCACGAGGACGGCGGCCCGGCGGCGGTGTTCCGCATCGACGCCAACGGGCTGCTGCCCGCCGAACCCGTGGTCGAGATGCTGGCCGACGAGCTCTACCGCGAGTGCATCCGCTGGGGGCGGGTGCACCACGTGCGGTCCGACGCGCCGCAGCGCGACCTCCCCGGTCTGCCGCCGGAGTTCGAGCAGCTCGTCGCCGACTCCATCAACGGTTGACCGCGACGCCGCTCGGGCTGCGGATCAGCTGATGAGGGCGGCGGCGCGGCCGCGGGCGGCGTCGACCTTGCGGGCGTAGCCGGACGGGTCGGCGGGGCGCTGCGATGCGGCGGCGGTGCTGCCGCCGCTGTGGCCGCGGGCATCCTCGGTGCGCGCGAGCGAGGCGACCGCGACGCGTGCGTTGGTGGCGGGGTCGAAGGCCTGGTGGGCGGTGAGCCCGGCTGCCGTCAGCATGCCGCCGCGGTGCAGCTGGAACAGCCCGAAGCTCGAGCCACCGTCTCCCACCGCGCGCTCGTTGCCACCGCTCTCCACGAGCATCATCGCGACGGCAGTGACCGGGTCGGCGCCCTTCTGGCGGGCGATGTGGGCGACCAGCCGGGCGTTGCCGCGGACCGATCCGTCGCTGGACCCCGACGGCTCGGTCGAGCCGCTGCGTCCTGATCCCGAGGCGGGCGCGGATCGGTGG
>JAOPYS010000358.1 GCA_025964465.1 Thermoleophilia bacterium | reverse complement strand
GTGAAGAGCACGCGCCGGATCTTGAGCCCCGACACCTCGCCCACGTCGTACACCGGCACGCTCGCCACGTCGACCACCCGGGCGCGCAGCACGTTGAGCCGCACGAGCATGTCGTTGGGGTAGCCGTAGCGCGGGTACATCGCGTCGAGGTCGAGGCGCCGCAGCATCCCGGCGGAGATCGCCGTGTAGCCCGTCTGCGAGTCGGCGACCTGGTAGTAGCCGGACGCGATCTTGGTGAGCAGGCTCAGCATCGCGTTGCCGAGGAACCGCTTGCGCGGGATGGTGCTCCACGCGTCGGCGGTGACCAGGCGGTTCGCCTTGGAGTAGTCGGCGGCGCCGCTCGTGACGGGGCGGACGATGTCGGCCAGCTCGCCCGGGGGCATCTGCCCGTCGCCCGCCATCACGGCGACGACGTCCATGCCGAGCTCGAGCGCACGCTTGTAGCCCGTCGCGATGCCGGCGCCCACGCCGCGGTTCTCCTCGTGCACCAGCAGTTCGACGCGCGCATCGGCGCCCATGCACGCACGCACGACCTGGGCCGTGGCGTCGGGTGAGCGGTCGTCGACGATGATGATGCGGTCCACGAACGCGGGCATCGTCTCGATGACCTCGCGGACCTGCGTCTCCTCGTTGAAGCACGGGACGACGACGGCGATGGAACTGCCTTCGAACATGCGTCCATCATCGCACGCCCGCGGGTCGGTCCCACCCGCGGCGGGTGGCGTTGGCCCGCGTCGGCCAGCCCCGTCCCGACGATATGCTGCCTCGCGATGACCGGGACCGAGCAGCCGGCGGCCCTCGCCGCGCCCACGAGCACCGACTCGGTGCGCGTGGTGCCCGACGGCGAGTGGGATGCGCTCGTCGCGCGGCTCGGGGGCGACGACGTCTACCTGCGCCGCGGTTACCACGTCGCGTCGCGTGCGCTCGAGCCCGGCGATGCCACGCCCGCCCTCCTGCACGTCGAGGACCCGGGTGGGGAGCTGGCACTTCCGTTGCTGCTGCGCGCGCTCCCGGACGGGTCGGGCTTCGACGCGACGTCGGCGTACGGCTACGGCGGCCCCGTGGCACTGGGCGAGCCCGACCTCGCCTCGATCGGCGCCGCCTACGACGCGTGGGCCGCGGCCAACGGCGTCGTCGCGACCTTCCTGCGCTTCCACCCGCTGCTCGACAACGTGCGGCTCGCGCCACCCGCGGCCGAGGTCGTCCAGCTCGGCGCCACCGTTGCGTGGGACGTCTCCGCCGACCGGGGCGAGCTGCTGCCGCTCATGCACTCCCACCACCGCCGGGCCGTGCGCAAGGCGGACCGCGCCGGCATCGAGGTCGTGGTCTCGACCAACCCGCCGGAGCTCGCCACGTTCCGCGCGCTCTACGACGAGACGATGCGGCGCCAGGAAGCGGGCGCGTTCTACTTCTTCGCGGACGCGTACTGGGACGCGCTGTGCGCCGATGCGGGCGGCGACGTCGTGCTCGTCGAAGCGTCGCTCGACGGCGAGGTCGTCGCCTCGCTGCAGTGCTTCGCCCACGGGTCGACGCTCCACTACCACCTGGGTGCATCGGCCGACGCCGCGCGCAACATCGGCGCCTCCAACCGCTGCTTCCTCGCCGCGGCGGAATGGGCGCAGTCGCGCGGGATGACCACCTTCCACCTCGGCGGCGGCGTGGGCGGCGGCACCGACTCGCCGCTCTTCCAGTTCAAGCACCGGTACGACCCTGAGGGCGAGCCGCGCCCGTTCGCGATCGCCAAGCTCGTGCACGACGCCGCCCGCTACCGCGAGCTCGCCGGCACGGACTCGACCGCCGGGTTCTTCCCGCCGTGGCGGTCGCACGCATGAGCGGCGTTCGCCGCCACCCGGTGCAGCGCGCCCTCAAGTGGGTCGGCGACCGCGTGGTCTCGCTCGTCGCGGTGGTCGTGCTCTCGCCCGTGCTGCTCGTGCTCGCGGGGTGGGTGCTCGTGGACGCGGGATGGCCGATCTTCTTCGTGCAGCGACGCACGGGCAAGGCGGGTCGCGAGTTCCGCATGCTCAAGTTCCGGTCGATGGTCAACGACGCGGTGCGCGTCGGGCAGGAGCTCGGGGTCACCGCCGACCCGCACGGCGTGGTGAAGGACGACCCACGGATCACGCGCAGCGGCCGCTTCCTGCGCCGCTCCTCCCTCGACGAGCTGCCGCAGCTGCTCAACGTCGTCGCCGGCCAGATGAGCCTCGTCGGCCCGCGCCCGGACATCCCCGAGCAGGTGGCCCACTACTCCGAGCACGACCGTCGGCGCCTCGAGGTGCTGCCCGGCATCACGGGCTACTCGCAGGTGCACGGGCGCGACGAGATCGAGTGGCCCGAGCGCATCGCGCAGGACATCCACTACATCGACACGTGGAGCCTCGCGGCTGACATCAGGCTCGTGTTCCAGACCTTCTCGACGCTCGGCCGCGACGAGCCGGACCCGGTGCTCGACACGCACAACATCGAGCGCGCCCGCGAGGACGGCTGAGCGGCGCTCGCCCCGGGTGTCAGGCGGGCGACGGCGTCCGCTCGGTACCCGCGTCCGCCGGCGGCGCGGTCGTGCCGGCGCTCGTCGGCTCCTCGTCGATGGCGCCCCCGGAGATCAGCTCGGTCGTGGCGGGGTTGGTCCGCAGGATGCGAGCGAGGAACACGCCCGCACCGATCGACGTCGCGAGGGCGAGGATGACGAGTGCCGTGTAGGCGCGCTCGTCGAGGATGCCGGCGGCGAACGCCGTCGATGCGAGCACGAGCCCGGGCCCGCCGCGCGCGTTGACGCTGATCGCCAGCGCGTTGGCCATCGGCATCGGCTCCCCGGCGATCCGCGCGCCCAGCAGCGAGCCCACGTACTTGATCGTCGACCCCACGACCAGGATGCCGAGCGTGAGCCGCCAGTCGAACGCGTTGACGAGGTCGAGCGACACGCCGATCAGCGCGAAGTAGAGCGGGATGAAGAAGGCCATGCCGACCGCCTCGACCTGGCGCTGGGCCTCGCGCCAACGCCGCGACGTGGCACGCGACGCTGCGATGCCGGCCACGAGCGCGCCGAACATCGGGGCCAGCCCGAGCAGCATCGCCAGCAGCGTGATGCCGAGGATCGTGGCGACCGTGTAGCCGAGCTCGCTGCGCTGCGCGATCGGGTTGCTCCGCGCGATGCGGGCGGCGGGCGACCGTCCGCCGGCCCGACCGAAGCCCCACCCCGCCACTGCGAGCAGCAGGAAGCTCGCCCCGACGTGCCACGCCACGAACGCCACCGAATCCGGCTTCAGGTGCAGCATGCTGGGGATCGACGCATCGGACTTGGCGTCCGCCTCGGCGAGGGCGATGGCGATCGACACGGCGATGTACAGCAGCACGTCCTCGAGCACCGCGACCGACAGCACGATCCGCGCGAGCCGCGTCTCCATCAACCCGAGGTCCATGAAGATGCGCGTGATGACGGGGATGCTGGTCACCGCGAGGGCGGCGATGAGCACGATGTGCAGCGCGTCGAGGGACTTCGCCGGACCCAGGTAGTCGGAGAAGTCGGCGAAGTGCAGGATGACGAGCCCGATCACCACGGGCAGCATCACGCCGAGGCCGGCGATCCAGCTCACGGCCTTGGCGTCGCGCCGCGTCACGAGCCGGCGCATCTGCAGCCCGCCGACGAACATCAACAGCAGCAGCCCCATCTGGCTGCAGAAGCCGAGCACCGGCAGCACGGGCGGGACGGCGCCGTCGGCGGGAATCGCCGGGAAGAGCCAGGAGTTCGCGTCGGGCCACACGCGCCTGAGCACGGTCGCGCCGAGCAGCAGGCCGCCCGCGAGCTCGCCGACCATGGGGGGGATGCCGATCCGCGAGGCCACGAGGCCGCCGATGTGCGCAACCGCCAGCAGCGCCGCGATCGCGGCCAGGACGTGGAACAGGTCGAGCGTTGCGAGGCTCATCGTGGATGGCTCCCGTGGGGTTCGTAGACTGTCGGTGCCGTCGGGCGCGAAGGTCGCTCCCGGGGGTGTCGCCCTGTTTCCTATAG
>JAOPYS010000355.1 GCA_025964465.1 Thermoleophilia bacterium | reverse complement strand
GCGCCGGCCGCCGGAGCACCGCCACCCGTGGCCGCGCCCGTCGCCGCACCGCCGCCGGTCGCGGCGCCGCCGTTGGCGACGTCCATGAACAGCTGCAGCTCCGAGGCCGCCGAGACGATCTGCGCCTGCTGGTCGGCCGTGAGGTTCGGCTGCTGCGAGGCCTGCTGCAGCTGCGTGTACTGCTCCTGGATGACCTGCTTCTGCTGGGCCTTCGTGAGCGTCGAGAACTGCTGCAGCTGCGCCTGCAGCTGCGGCGTCATCTGGACCTGCCCGCCGCCGGCGCCCGCAGCGCCACCGCCGGCGCCCTGCGCCTGCGCGGCCTCCGCCTGCTGCTTCGCCGCGTCCGCCGCGGCCTTCTTGGCGGCGTCCATCTGCGGCTTGATCATCATGAAGTAGCCGAGCCCGGCTGCCGCGAGGCCGCCGAGGCCCCACTTGGCGAGCTTGGGGATGGCCGCGGTGCCGTGCAGCTTGCCGAGCGTGCCGGCGCCGACGTTGTCCGCCGCCCAGAAGGCGTCCTGCATCGGCCCGGGGCGCACGGCCCCGATGAGCTTCTGGATGCCGTTGGGGCGCGAGATGAAGCCCGCCTCCACCAGCTGGCTGGTCGCGTTGCCGAGCGTGCGCTCCCTGAGCAGCTTGAGCACGTTGGCGTCGATCTTGCCGACGTGGCCCGCCTCGCCGAGCAGCTTCGCCTTGAGCGCCTCGTCGGCGAAGTCCACTCCCTGTGCGGACAGGAAGGCAGCGCTGGTCTTGCCGGTCATGCGTCCGTCGACCAGGATGGCGGCCTTGTTGCCGTTGACCGCCGACTGCATCATCTCCTTGGTGCGGCCGATGAGCATGCCTCGGGCATTGGGCTGGAAGCCCATCTTGGTCCACTTGGAGGCGGGGTCGCCGAGGACCGACAGCTCGCCGGCGCGCCACTTGTTGAGCACGTTGTCGGCCAGCTCGCGCTCCACGCCGGACAGGTGCGAGACGCCCTGGGTCAGGTCGCTGTTGAAGCGGCTGATGCCCGACATCACCTTGTTGGCCTGCGTGCCGGGCACGTAGCTCATGAACTTCTGGACGCCGGTCATGGTGCCGAAGCCCTCGGCCTTGGCGATCGCCAGCGCGTCGCCGCCGGCCGCGACGAGCCGCTGGCCCTGCGCCACCTGCATGGCGCCACGTGCGTGGTTGAACAGCGTGATGCCGCCGCCCACCGCCGTCATGATCGTGAACGCCGTCGACATCTTGTCGCCGAACATCTTCTCGCCCGTGAGCGGGTCCTTGCCACCCGTGAAGGGCGCGAACCCGAGGCGCAGCGCGCCCCAGCCCGGGATCAGCGAGTACACGAGCATCGGCTTGACGAGCGTGTCGAAGAGCATCTTGCCCTGCGACTTGCCGATCGAGTCGACCAGCTGCTCGAGCTGCTCCTTCGGCACCTGGCCCGCGTTCACGCCCGCGGCGATCTGCGCGAGCATGCCCCGGTCGACGTCGGGGTTGCCGCGGAGCTTCTTGAACTCCTCCGGGTGGTCGTGCGCGAACTTCGCGAGCTGCGTGTCGACCTCGCCCTTGATCTGCGTGAGCATCTGCTCGAGCTGGGCCTGGTCGGCGCCCATCGCGCCGGTGAAGGTGAGCTGCTGGATGACCTCGGAGGGCGCGCCGGCGTCCTTGAACTTCTTGGCCCAGCTCTCGTCCCACGCGGCGGGGCCGGTGCTGGCGGCAGCCGTGGCGGCACCGTTGGGCTGGACGGTTGCGGGATCGACGACCTGCTGGCCAGCGACGGTCTGGGCGGCCTGGCGAGCCTGGGCCGCACCCGTGGCGGCCGAACCGGCGACACCCGCGGCGAGCGCCGCGGTGCGGGGCAGGCCGTCCTCGACGAGGCCGCCGGACGCGGCGACGGAGCCGGCCTGCTGGCCGGCGGCGGGAGCGAACAGTGCGGGAGCGGCGACGGGCGCGCCGGCCGTGATCGGCGCCAGCCCCCCGTTGCCCTGCGCAGCCCCGGCCGGAGCCGATGGCGCGCCGGGTCGTGGCAAGGCCACGGACCCCGTTGAATTGATTCCCCCAGCTGACATGTGTCTGTTCCCCCCAGAACCAGACGACCCTCTACCGACCTATCGGCCCGGGGGACGAACCTGTTTCACCGAGGCGCACGATCGGCGGCGCAGCGATCGTCGGATGCGGCGAGGTCGCCAGCGCTGCGACCCAGCACGAGCGCCTGGGCGAGCCCGCTCGCGGCTCCACCGCGCCCGGCACCGGCCGAGTCGCCGCCGGCGGCGAACACGCCGGGCGCCGTCGTGCGCCCCTCGCCGTCGACCCGAAGCCCGCCGAGCGTCGTCGTGATGCCTGCGACCATCGCGATCCGCAGCCCGCCGTCGTCGGTCCGCGACACGCGGGCTCCGGCCTCGACCGCCAGGTCGAGCAGGGCCTGGACGGTGCCCGAGTGCATGCGCAGGGCGAGGTCGGCCCGCGGGACGTCCAGCCAGCACCACCCCGCCCGCCGCGCCATCTCCCAGCTCGCGGCCGCGCCGGACCAGTCGTGGTCGGCACGCACGACCTCCTCCTCGGGGTCGAGCAGGATGCGCGCCCCGGGCGTGACCAGCTCGCCCCAGCCGGCCAGCAGCCGGCGGTCGGCGACCTCGACGCCGAGCGGGACGGGCTTGACCAGGCACGCACCACCCGAGGGCTCGAGCTCGGCGCCGAGCGCGACGCCCAGGTCGAGGGCCGTGCCATCGCCGCCGCGCTCGGTGCGCAGCACCCACGAGTCACGCGAGTCACGGGGCGCGCCGGCGTCGGCCGCGACGCGGTCGAGGTCGGCGGCATAGCCGCCACCGGCGAGCACGACCGCGTCGACCTCCACCTCCTCGCCCGACGCAAGCCCGAGCCGCGTCGACCCGTCGTCTCCGCGCGCGGCCGCGCAGACCGCCTGCCCCGTTCGCAGCACGCCGGAGGGGAGCATCGCGGCAAGCGCCTCGAGCGCCTGGCCGGGGTCCACCCGCGCGCCGCGCGTGAAGGTACGCCCCGTGTCGCGCGCGCGGAGCTCGACGCCGCGTTGCACCAGCCACGCCAGCCCCGCGTCGAGGCGCCCGACGACGGCGCGGTGCACGTCCGGATCACCGCCCGGGCCCCAGCGCACGGCATCCGCCTCAGAGCGGGCGCGCCACAGCCAGCCCGCGGAATCGGACGTTGCACCCCCGAGGCCCGCGCCGCGCTCGAGCAG
>JAOPYS010000354.1 GCA_025964465.1 Thermoleophilia bacterium | reverse complement strand
CGCCGCGACATCGATCCGCAGGCAGCGCGCGCCGTGCGACCGCTCCTGGCGCAGCACGCGCTCCCCGGGCACGCGGACGGCGCGCCGACCGTGCTGCACGTCGAGGCCGACGCGCCCGGCGCCGACTGGGGCACCCCCGGCCGGGAGTGCGCGATGGTGGCGCTCTACGTCGACGGTGCCTACCACTCCACCGTGATCGTCATGGGCGAGCGCACCGGCGGGTACGACGTGAACCTCGGCGTGCTCGGCCCCGGGGCGCACACCGTCGAGCTGCGCGCCGCCACCGACATCGCACCCGTCACCGCGCGCGTCGGGGCCGTGACGGCCCGGGCAGAGCACGGTGACCGCGCCCTGCTCGACGCGCACGCGCCCGTCCTCGAGATGCGCGACGTCGACCGCAGCGCGCGCAGCTCCGTGGGTGGGTCGGACGCGCCGATGCTGCTCGTGCCGGCCGAGACACGGCTGCCCAACGGCAACCGGCTCGTCGAGTACCGCGTCATCTTCTCCAACGAGGACGGTGGCACCCCGGTGCCGCGGCTGTTCTCCACGTACGGTCGCGGCGTCGATGCCGAGCCGATCTACCGCGTGACGTTCGACCCGGCGGGTCGGGTCGTCGACGAGCGCTACCAGGCGGCGCTGCACCGCTGGCTGCCCTACGACGGCGCGCGTGACCCGGGTGGCCGTCCGATCCTGCGCGTCAGCACCCCCAACAACATGGTGAGCGCACGCGTGCACGCTGCCGGCACGCGCAGCGAGCGGTGGAGCGAGGCGCCCCGCGACGTCGTGGCGGCTGTGACCTCGGAGTTCGACGCCATGCGCGCAGCCCCGTGGACGTGGCAGATCTCCTCGAAGGAACTGCTGCGCGAGGGAAAGGCCGCGTCCGAGGGCGCGGCGCGCGGCGCCGACCAGGTGGGCGACCCGCGGCGCTACGTCTACCTCGGCCCGCTCGGCGCGGCCGCACGTGCGGCGATCGAGCTGGCCGGCGGGCTGGTGGTCGTGCTCGCCGATGGACGCCACGTGCTCGCACGTCTCGCCACCGGGTTCGCCAACGGCGAGTTCGGCCAGTCGGCGCTCGAGCTGCCGACGGGTGCGTCGGCCGACGCGGTGCGCGGCGTGGCCCTGCTGGGGGTGCGTGCGCTGGTGCTCGATGCGGCCTTCGGCGTGCGCGAGCTCACCCACACGGCGTGACGCCAGCCAATCCGTGTCCGGCCGGCGGCCGAACATAGGGGCATGACCTTCACGCGCGCGCTCGAGCTGTACGGCATCGCCCTGGTGCTGTTCCTCGCCATCGACCTGCTCTGGCTGGGGATCGTGGCCAACTCGGTGTACCGGGGGATGCTCGGGTCGCTCATGCGCGACAAGCCGAACGTCCCGGTGGCGTTCGCGTTCTACGCGCTGTTCGTGGTCGGCCTCGTGTACTTCGGGATCGCGCCCGCGGACGACGGCGGCTCGATCGGGGACGCCCTGCGCGACGGCGCGCTCTACGGCCTCTTCACGTACGCGACGTTCGACCTCACCAACCTCGCCGTGCTGCGCGACTACCCGGCGAGGATCGTGCCGATCGACATGGCCTGGGGCACGGTGCTCGGCGCCGCGGTCTCGGGTGGCACCTGGCAGCTCGCGGACTGGCTGCTGTGAGGCGCCGTCGCGTGGCCGCCCTGGCGGTCGGCGTGCCGGTCGCCATCGTCGTGGCGCTGGGCGTGGTGCTCGCGGTGGAGGCGCAGCAGGCCCGCTCGCGCGAGTACGTGGAGGACCCGGACTTCGACATCGATCGCACGGTGCCCGGCGCGGCGCCGACGCTGGAGCTGGCGGTGCTCGGCGACTCCACGGTGGCCGGGCTCGGCGTGTCGCACGTGCGCGACACGCTCCCCGTCCAGGTCGCGCGCGAGCTCGCCCGGCGGACCGGCCGCGCGGTGCACGTCGTGGGGTACGGCGTGTCCGGAGCCGTCACGCGCGACGTGCTGCGCGAGCAGTTGCCGAAGGTGGGCGACGTCGACGTGATCGTCGTCGAGGTGGGCTCCAACGACGTGACCCACGCCACCCGCACCCGCGCGCTGGAACACGACACCCGCGAGCTGCTGCGCCGGGCGGGCACCCGCGCGCGGGTCGTGGTGCTCGGTGGGTCCGGGCGGCTCGACACCCACAACTTCCGCCGCCCGCTGCGCGACCTCGTCATGTGGCGCGCCCGCGGCGTGCGTCGCCTGCAAGGTCGGCTCGTCCGGGCCCAGGACCACGACCGGTACGGCTTCGTCGACATCGGCGGTGCCGTCGGAGACGAGTACGGTCGCACGTCGGGCGCGAACTCCTCGGACGGCTTCCATCCGGCAGCACCCGGCTACGCCGTCTGGGCTCGCGCCCTCGGCCGCGAGGCCGCCGAGCGCCTCTGACCTAGAGGACGTCGTTGAGGACGAGGTCTGGATGGTCCTTGCGGTAGTTGGCGAGCGCCCACTCCGTGCCGAACGCCAGGAGCCGCACGCCGTGCGTGGACTCCAGCACGCGCATGCCGGCGGCCCGCGGCGGGTCGCCCTCGTTCGTCTCGGACCACGCCACCGACACCTGCAGCGGCAGGTCCGACAGGCCGATCTGCACGCCGAACTCGTTCTGCATCCGGTGGAGGAAGACCTCGTACTGCAGCTGCCCCACGGCCGCGCAGATCGGCGTCTGCATCCCGACCTTGGGATCCATGTAGATCTGCACGACGCCCTCGTCCCCGAGCTGCTGCAGCCCCTGCTGGAACTGCTTGCGGCGGGAGATGTCGCGGTTGGAGACCTGGCGGAACAGGTGCGGGGTGAAGGTGGTGATCGGCGGGAACTCGACGACCTTGCCCGCGTGGAGCGTGTCGCCGATGCGCAGGTCCCGCGAGCCCGGAAGCACGATGACGTCGCCCGGCCACGCCTCCTCGACCGTCTCGCGGTCCTGGCCGAAGGGCTCGACCGCGCGACTGACCACGAGCGGTCGGCCCGTGCGCGCGATGGTGACCTTGTCGCCGCGCGTGAAGGCACCCGAGCAGATGCGCATGTACGCGGCGACGTCTCGGTGGCGCTGGTCGACGTTGGCCTGCAGCTTGAAGACGTGGGCGGAGAACGGCTCCTCGATCTCGCGGGGCGCGCCGTGCCGGTCGGTGCGGGCCGCGGGGGCCGGTGCCAGGTCGCGCAGGACGGCGACGAGGTGGTCGATGCCGAACATGCTGGCGGCCGAGCCGAAGAGCATCGGCGTCTGGTCCCCGGCCTCGAAGGCCTCGCGGTCGAAGCCGCCGGCCGCGCCCTGCGCGAGCTCGAGGTTGTCGAGCGCCTCCTGCCACTCGTGCTCCTGGAATCCGCGGGCCTCCCACGGCGCGCGCTCCTGCACGTCGCTGACCCCGAGCGCGTCGCCGCGGTGGACCACGCCCTGGATCGCGGCGGCGTCACCAGCCGGCCACATGAGCGGCATCACGTGCAGGTCCAGCTCGGCCTCGACGTGGTCGAGCATCTCCATCGCGTCCATCGCTGGGCGGTCGATCTTGTTGACGAAGGTGATGATCGGCAGCGCCCGCGCCCGGCACACCTCGAAGAGCCGCCGCGTCTGCGGCTCGATGCCCTTGCCCGCGTCGAGCAGCATCACGGCGGAATCCACGGCGCTCAGCACGCGGTAGGTGTCCTCCGAGAAGTCGCCGTGCCCGGGGGTGTCGAGCAGGTTGACGACGTGCCCCTGCGTCTGGATGCGCACGGCGCTGGAGGCGACGGAGATGCCGCGCTCCTTCTCGATGTCCATCCAGTCGGTGACGGTCGCGCGGCGCTCGCTGTTGCCGCGCGTGTGCACCGTGCCCGCGCGCCCGATCGTGTCGGTGACCTTGAGCAGGGCCTCGGTGAGGGTGGTCTTGCCCGCGTCCGGGTGGGAGATGATCGCCACGGTGCGCCGCGTACGGGCATGGCTGCGGATGTCGTCGGCGGTGGCCATGGAGTCGACGGAGGATACCCCACGACACCAGCGGGCACAGGTGGACGATGCACGACGACGAGCAGCGACCGGACGAGACCGTTCCCAAGCCGTGGGGCGTGGGTGCCGAGCGCCGGCGTCGACGGTGGCGACCGTGGTGGACCGTCGCGCTGCTCGTGCTGGCGCTCGCGGCGATCGCCGCGCTCGTCGCGGTGCTGGTCCAGCAGCGCCACGAGGTCCGCGACCTGCGCGCGCAGGCGAAGTCGACGCAGCGCGAGGTGCGGGGCACGAAGGGCGACGTGCAGGACGTGGACCGCAAGGTCGACGAGGTCGGCGGCGACGTCGACGCACTGACGATCGACGTGGAGAAGATCACGAGCGACGTGGAGGGCAGCGTCTTCGTGCTCGAGCGGGGACGGATCAGCGGCACGGGCTACGCCGTGGCGAAGGACCCGGACGGCGGCACGCTGCTCGCGACCAACGCGCACGTCGCGGGCGCGAGCAAGGGCGCGATCCGCGTGATCCAGGGTGACCGCGAGCTGGACGGGACGGTCGTGTCGAGCGACGCGACCGCGGACGTGGCGATGGTGCACGTCGACGAGGACGTCGACCTGCTCCGGGCTGGTGACGGCGTGGCGGTCGGTGACCCGGTGATGGCGTACGGCACGCCGCTCGGGCTGGCCGATACGGTGACGCAGGGCGTGGTCTCGGCGGTGCGGTCACAGTTCATCCAGACGGACGCCCAGGTGAACCCGGGCAACTCGGGTGGGCCCCTGTTCGACCGGGCCGGTCACGTCGTCGGCACGGTCACGGCGGAGGCGGCGCTCAGCGAGGACAGCACCGGCACCGGCCTGTCGATCGCGCTGCCCGTCTCGCTGTGGTGCGACGCGGTGGACGAGCTCGAGGGCGATTTCAAGGGCTGTTGAGGGCCCGGGGTGGGCCGCGCCTCAGGCGTGGATCGGGAGGGGTGTGCCCTCGGGCATCTCGCCAGCGTCCGGCACCGCGAGCGACGAGGGCAGCACGCGCCAGGTCGCGGTGCGCGCGGCCACACGCTCGGCGAGGGCTGCGCGCAGCGGCGGCCACTCGTCCGACAGGATCGAGTACACGGCCGTGTCGCGCGTGGTGCCGTCCGGCAGCACGATGTGGCGGCGCAGCACGCCCTCGAAGGTGGCGCCGAGTGCCTCGATCGCAGCGCGCGAGCGCGTGTTGCGCACGTCGGCCTGGATGTGCACGCGCTGCACGCCGAGCCGGTCGAAGGCGTGGTCGAGCAGCAGCAGCTTGGACTCGGCGTTCGCAGCCGATCCGCGTGCCTCCGGCAGCAGCCACGTCGCGCCGACCTCCAGCCGACGGTTGGCGAGGTCGAGGTTGAGGTAGCGGGTGGAGCCGAGCAGTCGGCCGTCGACGCGGTCGCGGATGGTCCAGCACCGCTCCGTGCCGGCGCGCATGCCGCGCAGTGCGTCGGCGACCCACGATTCGGGGGCGACACCGGCGCCGGACGGCCGGCGGATCAGCATGCTCCAGGCCGGGTCGTCGGGGACGCGTGCGATGTCCGCGGCGTCGCGCCGGCGAAGCGGCACGAGGGAGACGTGCGTGCCGTGGAGCACGCCCGCTCGGGGCATGAGGAACGCCGGCCGTGATGCGCGCATGGCGGCACCTCCAGTCGAGCGCCGCGCGCCCGGCGGGGTGCCGGTGCGTCAGTCGTCAGTCCCATCGTCCACGCCGGCGGCGCCCGCGCAAGGGGGCGTCCGTGAAGCGTGCGTGAAGACGCCGATTCAGTCGGGGGACGGGGCGGCCGGCACCGGGGTCGGATCGCCGCTGGCGACGTGTGCCCGGGTCAGCTCCTCGGCAACGGCGGGATCGTGCGCGCTGGCGGTCCAGCCGCACGCGCAGCGCAGGTGGAGCGCGTCCGGCACGTCCGGGTTGGCGTTCTCCGTGCGGGTGATCTCGACGCTGTGCTCCATGGCCCGGTCGTACCCGGGCGGCGCACCGTCAGTCGTCGGCACCTCGGCCAGCCGCATCGCCATGTTCGTGCTCGTCACCCGGAAGCCGAACGATTCGTAGAGGTGGCGTGCGCGCGCGTTGTCACCGAACACGTTGAGGGCGAGCCGCACGGCGCCGAGCCGGCGCGCTTCCTCCGCTGCGGCCGCCATCGCGCGGCGACCGATCCCGCCGCCGCGCAGCTCGGGTCGCACCCAGAAGTCGTAGCCGAACGCCTCGCGGTCGCCCTCCGGCCCGCGCAGCCCGAGCCACAGCTCGCCCACCTGGTCGCCGTCGCCCGCGACGATGGCGTAGACGTGCTGGTCGGGGCTGGCGAGGCCGTCCGGGAGCAGTTCGGCGAGGTCGCGATCTGCCTTGGCCTCGGCAGCGGCTCGGCCGCCCGCGCCGTTCGCGGCGATCTCGTCGATGTACTCCCGGCGCGAGCGCTCGTGGAAGCGATCGAACTCGTCGGGGCGCATGGGGCGGAGGTGGACGTCGGTGGTGTGCATGGGCCGTGCCTACCCGATGCGACCTGCATCGGCGCGGTGGGTAGGCTCGGGCCATGCCTCGCTCCCGCGCCACCGCCGCCTCGTCGTCCCTGTTGCTCGCGCTGCTCGTCGCGAGCTCGCTCCTGGTCGCTGCCTGCGGCACGCAGGAGCGCTCGGGGAAGGGCGATTCGAAGAAGGCCGTGGACACCACGAAGGAGGCGGCCAAGCCCGCCGACCAGCCCGACCCCGACGTCGAGGTGGTGCCCGGCTCCGGGATCGCCGGCGTGAAGGTGGGCGACAGCGCCGCGGACGTGGAGCGCGTGCTCGGCAAGACCGACGACAGCGATCCGGCCACGACCAACGAGCTGTCGGGCCAGTCGGAGCGACGGCTGCGGTTCCGGGGCGGCAAGCTCGAGGTGCTGCTGGGCGAGGACGTCTCCCAGGTGGAGACGACGCTCTCCCAGTCGCAGACCGACGCGGGCGTCGGCATCGGCAGCTCGATGAAGGACGTCACCACCGCCTACGCCGATGCGACGTGCGATCCGAGCGGCGAGATCCGGATCTGCCGCGTCGGCAGCGACGATGCGGGCGCCGTCGCGACCGACTTCTTCGTCCAGGGCGACAAGGTCACGCGCATCGTCGTGGGTCGTGTCGTGGACTGAGGTGCGTGTGGCCCGTCAGGGCCCGGCGGAACCGGTGTGGTTCGAAGGTAGGACCTTCCGGGTAGATGCGGCCCAGACCCGTCGCCCTGCCCGGAGACCACGCCCCATGCATCCTCGCCTCGCCGAAGCTCGTGCGCCCCTCGCCGTCGTCGTCATCGATCGGGAAGAGCGCGACGAGGTCGTCGCCGATGCCGCCCAGCTCGAGATCGAGCAGGCGGCGCTGCAGGTGGTGCTGAGTGCGATCGCAGCGGCAGCCGCATCGGCCCCGCACGTCGCACCCTGGGGGTGAGTCAGCGACTACCGACGAGGGTGCCGGCGGCCGCGTCGGCCTCCATGAGCGTGGCGCTCAGGTGGCGGATCGCCGCG
The DNA here is from genome assembly GCA_025964465.1 of Thermoleophilia bacterium. Taxonomy (GTDB): domain Bacteria; phylum Actinomycetota; class Thermoleophilia; order Gaiellales; family SKUG01; genus JAGQUL01. The sequence continues at coordinate 5 of JAOPYS010000354.1, read as the reverse complement.
ATGCG
>JAOPYS010000341.1 GCA_025964465.1 Thermoleophilia bacterium | reverse complement strand
CGGCTACACGCGCGCATTCGCCGCTGCTGCTGCACCCGCGCGGGCGGCCGCCTACCGCACGACGCTCGCCGCGGAGCGGGCCAGGCAGGCAGTCGTCACCCCCACGTCCACGAGCTTCGTGTCGTCGAGCACCAGCTCGAGCAACTGCTGGCCCGGCCATCGGGACTCGCGCGGCTACTGGATCTGCCCATGACCGCCACCGCTCGCACACCCGACCGCGCCCTGTCCCGCACGACGCTGCTGACCGTCGCGGTCGCAGTCGTTGCCCTCGCCTTGCTGGCGCTGGGGGCGTTCGAGCTCGGCCGGTCCGGGCGCGCCACCCGATCCGACGCACGCGCGGCAGCCACGGCCGCCGACGCCTCGGCCTTCGATGCGGCGCGAACCGCGTCCTCCGAGGCAGCGCACGACGACGCCGTGGCAGCGGCACGCGCCCACGGCATCGAGGTCGGTACCGTGCAGGGCGCAGCCGCCGGGAAGGCCGCTGGCACCGCACGTGGTCGCGCCGCGGCCCTCAAGGCCGCCGGCACCACCCCCGCCTGACGCCACGGCCGGCGCAGGTCCGTATCACTGTTCAGGGGTGGACGTCGCCGCGTCGAGCAGGCGCACCAGGTCGGTCGCGATCACGTAGCGACCGTCACCCAGCCGCTCGACGAGCGCGTTGAACTCCAGCTCGAGGTCGCTCATCCGCTCGCGCGGCCACTGCTGCGCGGCGGCAGCGCGAATCGCTGCCTCGTCGTGGTCCCACCAGTCGCCCTCGACGCCGACGGAGAAGCTCGAACCGCTGGTGGTGCCGGGCCGCGGGAGGGTGACGTGCGCGACGACGTGCGCGGCGGATCCGTCAGCAGCAACCGCCGGCACGTGCCCCTGCCACTCCGCCAGGTGCGTCGCACGTTCGAGGTGCGCGGTGAAGGCGTCGGCGCCGCCCCACGCTGCGACGATGTCCGGATGGAACGCGGTGGCCGCCTCGTTGCGCACGACGTCCCAGCCGAACCGCTGCGGCTGGAGCACGCGCAGGAGCGCCTCGCTCGCGGCACGCGCCTCAGCCGCCGCGGGCGGGGTGGATGCGGCTCGCTCCGCTGCCTGGTCCGCGCCACCTCCCTGCATCGCGAGGAACCGTTCCTGCCACGCGGCCTGTCCCGAGATGAACGGGCTGAGGTCGTCGATCGTGCGCAGGGCGGGCACGACCGGGGTCGTGCCGCGGACGATGATCCGCCAGCCGTCACGATCGGCGCGCGCCACGAAGCCATGCTCCGTGCGAACGATGGTGCCCGGGACGGGTTCGTCGTCGACGACCAGCTCGGCGGGCTCGGCCGATGCGGCACCTTCCGCCATGCGCTGCAGGTGGAGGCCCGGCCCGGCGAACAACGGTCCGTCCACGGAGTCGTCCTGCTGGGGCGCCAAGCCCACCAGCCACCCGACGTGCTCGTCGTGCTCGAGGAACTCGGCCGGGTACAGGTGGTCGAGCACGCGCTCGTGCACCACGGCGAACAGTGACGCCGACGGGTCGCCGTCGGGCAGCATCCGCGCCATCTCGTCGCCGTACTGCAGTGTCACACCGGCGGGCGCACCGGCGTCCCACGGCCCGTCCTGCAGGCGGGCCATGCACTCGATGCCGTCGGGCGGGTCCGCGAGCCCGAATGCCGCGAAGGGTCGCTCCGTCGCGAAGCGCTCGAGTGCCGCGAGGTCCGTCGCGAACTGCGCGCGCATCTGGACGAGGTGCTCGCGCAGCATGGCGGCCTGGTCCGCGGCGCCGGGCACGCCCGGTGGCAGGCCGTCGACCCACTCCGGATGGACATTGGCGTTGGGTGTGACGAGCGATGTCAGCGCGCCGCCGGCGTCGATCCCGGCCACGAGCCCCGCGCTTCCCACGGCGACCCACTCGACGACGTCGGCGCCCAGGTCGATGCGCACCCGCCCGCGGTCACCGACGACGTCGAGCGTGACGTCGGTCGTCGCGGGCGGCCAGACCAGGTCGACCTCGAGCTGCTCGACGCGTCGGTCGGGCAGCGGGATCTGCACTGGCGCGGCGTTGTCCACCGGCGCGTCGAGCTGCTGGAGCCGTCCGTCGTCGCGCAGCACGATGCTGCAGGTGCCGTCGTGGGAGGCGTGGTGCTCGAACGCGTGCATGCTCGCGACGGGGTCGGGCGCATCGAGCCAGTCCGACTCCGCGGTGGGCGCGCGCTCGTGCCCGATCGTGACCGATGCCGTGCCGTGCGCGTCCGCGCGCCACCCGTCCGGCGCGTGCAACGTCACGCGTCGCACCGTCGGGTGCACGATCGGTGCGCTGAACACCAATGCAGCCAGCTCGCCGTCGCCGACCGTCCCAACCAGCAGGCCCGAGGGCTGTACGCGCACCCAGCGCTCGGGCAGGGCATCGCCCACGACGATCGAGATCACGCGCACGTCGACGTCGGTGTCCTCACGAGCGCCCGCGCGCACGCGAGCGCCCCACGCCACCGACACGTCCACCCACGCGGCGTCTTCGAATCCCTCGCCCGGCACCTCGACCTCGACGTCGGGCTCGAGGGCGGTCGTCCCGAGGTCCATCAACAGGTCGGTCCCGTCCGCCACGAACAGGTGCCCGCCCGATCCGAACGGCACCTCGCGAAGCGCGATGCCGCGCACGGGGTCGCGGACGTCCTCGGGTGGCTCGATCCGGAACCCGACGCGCGTCCGGAAGGAGACCGGGTGCAGCGCACCGCCGGTGATGGTGAGGGAGTAGGTGGGTCGCTCGTCCGTTGCCATGCTCCTCGCCTGCCGCCTCCTGCGCCCCCTGAAACCCCGTTCCGACCCACCCCGATAGTTCGGTGGGACGGAAGTGGACTTCGGGCGGATCGGGACGAATCATGTCTGTGGGATCGATGGCCGCGCTGCCGCGTGCAGCGACGGCGCAGGATCTGGGTGTCGGACTGCGGTCGGCGCCCGAGGTGGAGGGCGGCACGCCGACGGTCGGCGGCGTGGCCGTGCCGACGGTCGACGGCGACGGTGCGGGCGCGCAGGCGCTGCCGCCGACCATCACCGATGCGCAGGGCCGCGTGTTCACGCTCGGCCAGGACCCCGCCACCGGGCACCCGCAGTACCGGCACGCCTCCGAGCAGCACGACGAGGCCGGCAGTCGCCTCGAGCTGGAGATCGTCATCGACCTCGCGGAGGACGGCTCCTTCTCCCGGAAGACGTCGCAGTCGCTCAGCCTCGCGTCGGGAGACAGCCAGCGCGAGGTCGTGCTCGCCTCCTATGCCGCGGACGGCACCCAGGTCGGGGAGACCACCGACTCCACCAAGCACGAGGGTGAGGGTTCGCTCACCGAGCACACCGTCGGCACGTTCGCGGCGGGGCAGCTCGTCCGCCGCGAGACGGACATCGTCAACGTCCAGGCCCAGACCGACCCGACGACGCACGAGGCCACGCGGATCGAGGCGAAGGTCCACGGCACGTGGGACGGGGGCGGGAAGCCGATCACCGACGCGACGGTGCCGACCGTGGACCGCACGGAGCGCCAGCAGGTGACCACGCCGGGTGGTGGCATCAACAAGGACACTTCGCGCACGCTCACCTTCACCCGCCACGGCGCGGGGCCGCTCGACGCGCTGGCCTGGGACGCACAGGGCACGCTCCTCGTGCGGTTCGAGGGCCACGGCGGCCAGTACATCGAGCGCGAGATGACGGTGCCGCTGCGCGGCGCCGAGGGCGCACCGAGCATGGACGACGCGGTCACCGTCCGCACGGACGACCACCAGGACCTCGTCAACAAGGGCCTCACTCAAGCGCGCGTGTGGGGCGGGCTCGTCAGCAACCTGTCCTGGGTCGCCGGCATCAACTTCGCCAAGGGCAGCCTCGGCAAGGGCCTGCTCGGGCTGAGCGCGGCCGCTGCCGGGGTGGAGCTGGTCGGCGAGGGCCACGCGGTCGCCACGAAGCGCAACGACGGCGACTGGGGCCGCGTCGCGTCGAGCGCCTATGACCTGCTGCTCACCGGGATGCTCGGGGCGTACATGTCGGGCCGCAAGGACGTCGGCACGCAACTCTCCACCACCCAGCGCGTGGGGCTCTCCGCGCTCGGCGGGGCAGGGCTCGTCGGCAACGCCACCGAGCTGCTCGGGCGCAGTCCGATCGGTGCGGGCGCGCTGTCGGGCGGGCTCGCCAGTGCGGGGATCGGCGCCGACCTGCTGCCTGCGCCGACGTCCCGGCTCGACACGCAGTGGCGCCTCGAGCCGCGGTTCGATGCAGGGAGCGCGCTCGCCGGGTAAGGACCGGCCATGCACGTCGTCTGGTACACCGCGATGTCGATGGATGGCCGGGTCGCGGACGCTGCCGACGACCTCGGCTTCCTCGACACGATCTCGTCCCCCGAGGGTGCGGCGGAGGAATTCGAGGCCTTCCTCGCCGACATCGACGCCGTCGTCGTCGGCGGAACCACGCAGCGCTGGCTCGTGCGCCACGGGCACGGACTGCCGGCACCCGGCCTCCCGACGTGGCTGCTCTCGCACGACGTCTCGCTCCGGCACGCCATCCCCGATGCGGCCGGCCTGCTCGAGCAGCGCGAGGGCGACGTCGCCGCCGTGCTCGAGGAGATCGCGGGACACGGGCACGAGCGCGTGTGGCTCTGCGGCGGCGGCGACGTCGCCGGGCAGCTGCTCGCGGCGGACCTGGTCGACGAGGTCGTGGTGACGATCGCTCCCACGGCGCTCGGCGCCGGGCCGGCGCTGTTCGACGCGCCCGGGCTGCCGCTGCGTCGGTTTCGCCTGGAGGAGTGCCGGCCCCACGGGGATGATGCGGTGCGGCTGCGTTGGCTGCGTGACCGCAGGGAGCCTGCGCACTGATGCGACGTGCCGCGCACATCCTCCGCCGGATCGTGACCATCGTCCTCGTGCTCGTGCTGCTCGCGCTGGCAGTCGGGGCGGGGTGGTGGCTGACGCACCGCGACCAGGCGCGCGGCTGGCGGCAGGCCGCCACGGTCGCCGCGCAGCTGGGCGAGGTGGGAGCCGCACAGCGCGTGCTCGGTGTGGTGGACGACGACGCCGGCCGGGCGCGGCTGTCGAACCCGGGTGGGCTGCCCGCCACCACCGTGGCGCCGACGGGAGGTGGGCGTCACCCGGCGATCGTGCTGCTCATCCCGAACGACACGACGGACGCGGAGCTGGACGACATCGTCCGCGTGCAGCGCGCGCTCGCCCACGCCGGCATCGCGGCGTGGGCGCTGCGCACGCCGGACCCGGGCCGCGCACTCGGTGATGCGAATGACATCGCGACGCTCGAACGCGCGCTCGACGCGATCCGCCACGACCGGTGGACGCGGGGACAGCGCCTCTCGATCGCCGCCAGCGGCGCGCTCGCATCGCAGGCGCTCGTGGCGTCGACGGTGCCGCCGCTGCGCGGGCACGTTCCCGCCGTGCTCGCCGTGCAGCCGGTCGCCGACGTGCAGGGCCTCGTGCGCCTCGCCGTCACCGGCGCCGCCCGTCGCGGCGACGGGACCGACGCCCCGCACCCTGCGGCGCCCACGCTGCGCCGAGTGGCCGGCCGAGCCATCGTCGAGGCGTTGCGGACCGCGCCCGGGCACCGCTCCGTGCTCGAGGAGCGACTGCTCGACAGCGTCGCCGCGAGCGATGACCCGATCTCGGCGCTCGCGTCCGCGCCGCGCGCGCTGCTCACCCCGGACCTCGCGCGCGCCCGCGACGTGCTCGCGGCACGCACCCCGGCGCAGTTCGACGCGGCATGGGTGCTGCTACCGGAGTCCATCCGCGCGCAGGCCGATTCCCGCTCGCCGCTCGCGGTGGCCGGGCGCATCCACGCGCGCGTGCTGCTGGCCGTGCCGCGCGACGATGCCCGGTACCCCGCGGGGGACGCGGAACGGCTCGCTCGTGCGATCGACGGGGCACGGCTGCGCCGCACCCGCCTGCTCGACCCGGGCGCCGACCTGCCGGGGGATGCGTCGAGCAGCGAGCTGCGCGACGCGCTCTCGGTCAGCGCATGGTGGCTGCAGCGCGCAGGAGCCTGACGCCGGCGCCCGCATCAGCGATGCTGGAGCGCAGGGACTTCGCCAGGCGCGGAACGTCCGAGATGACTGTGTGCACGCGCTGGTCAGCGAGCAGGCGGGCGATGTCGGCGGGCCGGTCGACGGTCCACACCGCCACCCCGAGGCCCGCCTCGTGCGCCGCCGCGAGCACGGGGTCGGTCGCCTGGCCGACGTTGAGTCCGAGGAACGACGCCCCCGTGGCCCGCGCGTTCGCCACCAGCGTCGCTGCGTCCGCGGACCGACGCACGCCGTCCGCGCCGGCCGCTCCCAGGTCGCTCAGCAGGCCGACCGGTCGGTTGGGCGCGAGCGCGCGCAGCGACCGCACGGCCTCGTGGTCGAAGCTCATGTAGTTGATCCGGTGGCCCGGCAGGTATCGCTCGACCGTGGCGACCGTCTCAGCTTCCGCGCCGTGCTCCTTGAGCTCGATGAGGCCCCCGACGCCCAGCTCGCCCGCGCGCTTGGCCCACGCGTCGAGCGTCGGCACGTGCGGCAGGTCGGCGAGGTCGTGCACCGTCAGCTCCGACAGCATGCGCCCGTCCGCCAGCATCGGGTCGTGGTGCACGACGAGCGTGCCATCCCCGAGGGAACGCACGTCGTTCTCGACCCAGTCGACGCCATTGCGCCCGGCTTCCTCGAGCGCCGCCATGCTGTTCTTGGTCGCACCGTCGACGTGCCACCCGCGGTGTGCCGCGATCGCGGGCACCGTTGTACCTACTGCATCCATGGATCTCCCCTTCCCCTGACGGTCTATCGGTTGCAGCGGCGTGCGTGGACCGGCCTGCTAGGTTTTCGCACCATGTCCGACGCGACCGAACAGCCGTCCCCCGTCACCACGACCGAGCCGCGCGCACCGCGCAGCGGCGGGTCGGTGCTCGCCATCCTCGGTGCCCTCGTGGCCCTGCCGCTGCTGGCCATCGTGCTCGTCCTGCTCCTGCGCGACTCCGGCAGCGACGGCGCCGCCGATGCCGCCGTCTCCGGCGTGCGCTCCGCCCGCATCCAGACGGTGGAGCTCACCAACGGGCGCGTGCTGTTCGGCCGGCTCGAGGCATCCGACGGCGACTGGCTGCGCCTGCGCGACGCCTACTTCCTGCGCCGTTCGACCGACACCGCCAGCGCCTCCGCCAGCAAGTCCAAGTCGGGGACGGAGCTCGTGCCGATCGCGGCCGAGCAGGGCGGCGACGGCGACGTGCTCATCAACGCGAGCGAGCTGGTGTCGTTCCAGAACCTCGCCAAGGGATCCGACATCGGCGGCCAGATCGAGGACGCCACGCGCTGACCCGCAGGGGTCAGGATTTCGTTTGGAATCGTTCGAGGACGATCGAGAACGCTCAAGCGCCGGTCGACCCCCGTCGAAGCACGCCCCATGCGAGCGGTGACACACATCCACGGACCGGCCCGACGCAACCGCACCTCGGTGCTGGTCGCGCTCGCGACGCTCGTCCTCGCGGCAGCCGCCGCCCCGGCCGGCGCCGCCCCGGCGTCCGTTCCCGGCCGCCCCAGCCCCGCCGAGTTCACGCGTGCGGCCTCGCCGAGCAGCAAGGCCCGGCGCGCCGCGGACGTGTGGTCCTGGTCCGCGACGGCACGCGCCTGGACGGCCAGCAGCGGCGTGTTGCCCGCCACCCTCGTCGCGAAGGGCCCGACGGCCACGATCTCCCGCGCGCAGTTCCTCGGCGCCCTCGTGCGGATCGAGGAGATGCGCGGCGCCGGCGGCGACGGCAGCTCCGCCCGCAGCCTGCGTGACGCGACACTCCCGGCTCCAGCACTGCCCGACGCCGCAGCCGGCACCGTCGCCGCTCGCGCCGTCGCGCTCGGATGGATGCCCGCCCGCGCCGGTCGCTTCGCCGGCGGCAGCCCGATCACCTCGAACGAGGCGGCCCTCGCGGTCGCGTCCGCCGTCGGCCTGCGCCCGGACGTCGTCACCTTCGCCGCGAAGCTGCGCGCCGAGGTGCCCGGATCCCGCGCCACGGTGTTCGGCTCGGCCCAGGCGCTCATCCGCACGCTCGGCATGCGCTACAACGTCACCGACCCCAACGACCGGCTCGAGCTGGGTCCGACCGAGGCGGTCAACGTCGCGCACGGCTCCTACATGCTGCAGGTCGCGGGAGCGGGCACGGATTCGTGGCGCGTCGACTCGGCGCACCACATGGTGGAGACCTTCGACCTGCCGGCGCTCGGCGCCAACCAGGCCCGCATCCTCGGCACCGCCGTGCGCCAGCTCGGCCAGCCGTACGTGTGGGCGGGCGAGACGGAGGGCCAGCAGGCGGAGGGCCACGGCGGCTTCGACTGCTCGGGCTTCACGCTCCGTGTCGTGAACGGGTCCGGCGTGCCGGCGGCCCAGATCGCGACGATCAACGAGCGCACGACGTACACCCAGAGCGCCATCCCGGGCGCGCAGCGCATCGCGCGCGCCAAGCTGCAGCCCGCCGACGCGATCTACTTCGGCGAGAACGGACCGCGCAGCACCCCGACGCAGAACTACCACGCAGGCGTCTACATGGGCAACGGCTGGTTCATCCACTCCAGCGGCGGCAACGGTGGCGTCGCCATCGATTCGCTCGACGGCTGGTGGAAGGACGAGTTCGCCTGGGGCCGTCGCGCCCTGCGCACTCCCTGACCACTCGCGGGGCATGAGGGCGGGATCCGCCCGATCTGGCATCATTCCCCGCAGATGTCCGACCGCCACCCCGACCCACGTCGCCGCCGCCGCATCATCGTCTCGATCGCGGCCGTCGTCGTCATCCTGTCGCTGCTCGCCGGCGGGGCCGTCGCGCTCATCGCGCACCGCAACGCGCCGAAGGACAGCCACCTGGACAAGCAGCTGGACGGGGTGACGCAGCCGTCGAAGGCGGACGACCCCACGCCGGTCAAGCCCGCGCCGCCGAAGCCGTACGTGGAGGGGCCGTGCTGGCCCGTGTACGGCCGCACCGCAGGTCGCACGTCGGACGGGTCGAGCCTGCGGCACGGCATCCCCAAGACGCGCACGTGGCAGGTGCGCATCGGCCTCATGGAGTTCCCGCCCGCGTTCTGCGACGGCGTGATCTACGTCAACAACCAGCGCGGCCAGACGTGGGCGGTCAACGCCACCACCAAGCGCCTGCTCTGGAAGCAGCAGACGGCGCAGCAGTTCGATTCGACGCCGGCGGTGAGCGGCCAGCGCGTGTTCATCGGCAGCTACACGCCCGGGACGGTGCAGGCGCTCGACCGCGCGACGGGCCGACGGTTGTGGAAGCTCGATGCCGGCGGGCCCGTGGAGTCCTCGCCCGTGGTGGTCGGTGGGCTCGTGTACGCGTCGTCGAAGGATCGTCGGGTCTACGCCCTGGACGAGGCTACGGGCAAGGTGCGCTGGGCGTTCCTCACCGGTGGTGAGGTCAAGGACAGCCCCTCGGTGGTCGGGGGCCTGGTCTACGTCGCCAACTACGCGGGTGAGGTGTTCGCGCTCAACGCCCGCACGGGTGCGGTCGCGTGGCGCAAGACGTTCGG
>JAOPYS010000256.1 GCA_025964465.1 Thermoleophilia bacterium | reverse complement strand
CTGATTGCGCCCGCAACCACAGGAGCCCCGCCATGCAGGTCGTGCACTACACCGATCCCGCCTGTCCCTTCGCGTTCAGCGCCGAGCCCCAGCGACTGCAGCTGGAGTGGCACTACGGCGACCAGCTGGAGTGGCGGACCGTGCTCGTGGGCCTGGCGGCCGACGCCGCGGAGATGGAGGCAAAGGGCTTCACACCGGAGAAGCTCTCCAAGGGGCTGGCGGCGCTGCAGCGCAAGTACGGCATGCCGATCGACACGAGCGAGCGCCCGCGCCTGGCGGCGTCGGTGCCAGCGTGCCGGGCCGTGGTGGCGACGCGCCTGAACGAGCCGGCCAAGGAGGAGCCGATCCTGCGGCGCCTGCGCGTGCGCAACATGGCCGGCGAGCTGCTGGACGCGGACGAGACGATCGACGGCGCGGCGAGCGACGTCGGCATCGACCCCGCTGACCTGCGCCGCTGGATGGCCGACGACGCGACCGCGGACGCCCTGCGCGAGGACATGCGCGCGGCGCGCCACCCGCACCCGGCGGCGCTCGTGCTCGACCACAAGCTGGCGGACGCGGGCGACGGCTCGGGCGGGCGGCGCTACACGTGCCCGTCGTACGAGGTCTCCAACGGCGGCACGACGGAGGTCGCGCCGGGCATGCAGCCGTGGGAGACGTACGACACCCTCGTCGCGAACGCCAACGCCGAGGTGACGCGTCGCGCCGCCCCCGAGGACGCGACCGAGGTGCTGGAGTGGGCGGGCATGCCGCTCGCCACCGCCGAGGTCGCCGCGCTGCTGGGCACGAGCCCCGACAAGGCGCGCGAGCAGCTCGACGCCATCGCCACCTTCGAGCCCGTCGGCGAGGACGGCTACTGGACCCTCACCGCCTGACCGACCACCCGCCCTGCGAGGGGGCGGCGGGTCAGCGGCTGACGCGGCGCAGCACGGCGTCGATGACGGCGCGGGCGTCGGGGCGAATGTCGTGCGCGCGCGGGTCGGCGGCAGACGGGCCGCGGCGCACGATGCGAACGAGGTAGGAGCCGTGCGCCACGGGGCGCACCACACCGGCGGGCAGGGCGAGGAACTCGTCCTCCGTCTCCAGGTCGCCGAACCGCCAGCCGTCACGAACGCGCTCCACGTCGGGCGCGTCGGCGTCGCCGACCGTGCGCCATACCCCGGGCTCGAACGCCGGGTCGACGTGCGTGTCGCGTCCGCTGGCGTTGTAGGCGATCACCGTGGACGCAGCCGCCACGTTGCGCGTACAGCCCGCGTCCTCCTCCTCGCCGTACGCGGCGCGCAACTGGTCGAGCGGGGCGCGGTCGTCCGCGTGCCACGCGAATGCGGCGAGGTGCGCGTCGAGCAGCGTCGGCAGTCCGGCGAGTGCCTGCAGCTCGACCTGCAGCGCGAGGCTCGCGGTCCATCGCGGGTTGATCTCGATGAGCACCGGCACCCCGCCGCGGTCGGGCAGGACCACGTCGATCCCGAACGCGCCGGCGAACCCGCGCGCCGCGAGCACCTCGCCCACGTTGCGCGCGAGCGAGCGGGTGGAGGCCACGTCCGTGCGACTGGGTGGCAGCGCCCAGTCGTTGCCGCACGACCCGAAGTCGGTGGGGGTCAGCCCGGGAATGCCGGTCAGCTGTCGCGCGACCATGCCCACCAGCACCTCCCCTTCGGGGCCGGCCCCGTGCACGCCGGGCGGGACGACCACGCCGTTGACGGTGACCGGGCTGCCCTCGACGTACTCGACGAGCTTGCCCACGGCCGTGCCACCGGGCGGGTGCTCGACCAGGTCGACCACGTCGCGGCCCGTGCGCAGCATCACGGTGCCCGCGCCGGCGAACCCGACTGCGGGCTGGAACACGCGTGGCAGTGCGATGCCGTCCTTGCGGGCGGCCGCGGCGAGATCGTCGTCGAGCCGCACGGTGACGGTATCGGGGATGCGCGCCTCGGCATCGGCGGCGATGTCGACCAAGGCGAGCTTGTTCTCGAGCTGGCGGGTCAGCTGGTGGGGCGCCGCCAGCACCCGCAGCCCCTGCCACTCCGCCATCTTCCACAGGCGGGCGCCGCTCTTGAAGGGCAGCACTGCATCGCAGCCGCTCTCCTCCAGCAGCTCCGCGACGGGTGCGGCCCCGAGCACGATGCCGGCCGAGAGCGGACCCTCCACGGCGCGCAGGATGTCGGCGTGCTCGTCGAGGGTGGTCGCTGTGACGCCGCCGCGCCGCAGCATGGCGGCGAGCGGGCCGCCCGTGCCGGCGACCAGGCAGGCGCGACCGTCGGGCAGGCCGGCCTCGAGGCCGGCGAGGTAGGCGGCGTTGGCTGCACAGAGGGCGAGCATCGTGGCCCCACCCTACTCCCGGTCGGGGAGGACGGATGCCTGCAACCGGCCGGGACCGGGCACAAGCGGCGCATGGCCAACCACTTCGACACCTCGCACCGCTCCGATTCCATGACCCCCAACCAGGGCTCGGCCTTCGGCACCGCGCAGACGCTCGCCGGGCGCCAGCACCCTGCCGACATCATGCGCTCCATGGCGCAGCTCGAGCAGCTGGCCGCCGAGCGCCTGCCCGACGCGGCCGAGCGCGCCAAGGCGATTGGCGTGACCGAGCAGGTCGAGGCCGCGTGGCACGAGGGGCGCATGCTCCCCGTCCTGCGCGCCCGCGCCCGCCGCATCACCGAGCTGCTCGAGCGCCCGACCGGGCCGGCCTCCTGATCCGCGCCGCCGAGGGCTATCGCCTGCGCAGCGCGGCATGCTGAGGCCATGGGTGGCTCGCAGCTCAAACGATCGCACCGCACGCACTCGCTGAACCAGCCCGCGGGCGTCGGCTACGGCCACCTGCCCCCCGCGGACGCCGGCACTCCGTCGAAGGACCCCGCCGTTCGCGTGCTCGCCGACTTCCAGCGACTGGTCGAGGCGGTGCCGGACGCGGCGCATCGTGCCGCACTGCTCGGCGTGCCGGAGCCGGTCGATGCCGCGTGGCGGGAGGGTCGCATGCTCCCCGTCCTGCGCGCTCGCGCCCGCCGCATCACCGAGCTGCTCGATCGCCCCGCGGCGCCCGAGGGGTGACCGTCAGGAGACGCGCGCGTCCTCGAGGGTGTCGCCCCGGAGTGTCCCGACGAGGGTGACGGTCTCCGACCACGTCACGCCCGAGGCGGTCTGCGTCTCGGCAGCAACCGCAGGTCGAGGCCCTTCACCGCGAGGGCGAACACGCCGACCTCGCTGCAGCCCGGTGGCAGGCTGCTGTAGAACATCGAGCAGATCCGCAGGTCGTGGCCGTGTGCGATCACGCCGCCCGTGACCGCGACGAGCGTGCCGTCGGCGGGTCTCGGCTGCTTCGGCCCGCCCGCGAGGCTCACCGACGGCACGAGCGAGCTGCCAGCCCCGCGCAGGAAGCACGGCATCGTCTCCACACCGTGCTCGATCCGCCGGACGAAGGTGGGCGTGAGCATCACCTCGTCGCCGCGTCGCAGGCGCAGGGTGGTCCGGCACGTCGTGATCAGCGCGGCCAGGCGGGCCGTGGCTCCCGTCTCGCCGCTGCGACGCCGCTCGAGCTCGCGCCACGCCGGACACGATGACTCGCACGGGTAGTCCTGGAACTCGACCGTGTAGACCCCGGGCGCAGCGCGCAGGGTCGTCGCCCCGCGCAGCTGGCGAAGTCGCCCCCACTTCGGCACGCCCGGGATCCGCGCAGCCGAGATGTCACCCTCGACGAACATCGCGCCCTTGGGAAGGACGCGCGGGTCGATGCGAAGCGTCGCGGTCCGGTCCTTGGAAGCGGGAGCCCGCAAGGCGCGACCACCGTCCTTCGCGCCGCCGCACCCGCCGACGAGGGACGCGGCGAGGACGGCGGTCAGGGCGAGGATGGCGGTGCGAGCAGTGCGCATGCATCTCAGACGTGCCCCGATGTCGACGGGTTCCATCCTCCTCAGGCGTGCCCGAGCTAGGGTGCGGCCCATGATCGAAGCCAGCACGCACCTCATGTTCCAGAGCGGCGCCGCGCACGAGGCGGTCGCCGAGTACGTCGCGCTCGTCCCCGGTTCGGAGATCACGGACCTGCAGGGTGACGACGGCCCCGGCCAGACCATCCGGTTCACGCTCGCCGGCCGACCGCACATCGCGTTCGACAGCCCGGCGCCGCACGATTTCGACTTCACCCCGGCGATGTCGATCTTCCTCACCTGCGACGACGCCGCCGAGGTGGACCGGATCTTCGAGGGCCTGAGCCGCGACGGCGCCGTGCTGATGCCGCTCGGCGACTACGGGTTCAGCCCGCGCTTCGGCTGGTGCACCGACCGCCACGGCGTCTCGTGGCAGGTCTCTGCCGCTCCCGCCGCCTGACGGACCCTTGACACGAACGAGGCCCGCAACCGGAGCTGCGGGCCTCGCGTCGAGCACTCAGTGTCGCGGTCGCGCTAGAGCGACGGAACCGGCTGCGGCGCTTCCTTGCCGATGTACGTCGCGCTCGGGCGGAAGATGCGGTTGTCCTCCGTCACCTGCTCGCGGATGTTGGCGGTCCAGCCGATGACGCGGCTCACCGCGAAGGTCGGCGTGAACAGCTCGTCCGGGATGCCGGAGGAGCGCATGACGAGCGCGGCGTAGAACTCCACGTTGGTCTTGAGGCCACGACCGGGCTTGAGCTCCTCGAGGATGTCGAGGGAGGTCTGCTCCACGTGGCGCGCCAGCTCGACCTGCTCGCCGCCGATGCCGTCGGCGATCTCGCCGAGCATCACCGAGCGCGGGTCCATCGTCGTGTAGACCGGGTGGCCGAAGCCCATGAGCCGGTCGCCACGCTCGAAGATCGCGCGGATGAACGGCTCGGCGTTCTCCTTCGTGCCGATCTCATCGACCATGCCGAGCGCGCGGCTCGGGGCGCCACCGTGCAGCGGGCCGGAGAGCGAACCGATCGCGGCGACCACGGCGCTGGAGACGTCCGCACCGGTCGACGCCACGACGCGCGCCGTGAAGGTGGAGGCGTTGAAGCCGTGGTCGACCGTGAGGTCGAGGTACTTCTCGAGCGCGTCGGCCTTCTCGTCCGTCGGCATCTCGCCGGTGACCATGCGCAGGTAGTCGGTCGCGTGCGGCAGCGACGCGTCGGGAGCGACCATGTCCTTGCCGTGCTTGGCGCGGTAGATCGCGGCGACGCCGACGGCGGTCAGGGCCACGGCGCGCGAGCACTGCTCCTTGATCTCCTCCTGCGAGAGGTCGAGCCAGGGCTTCCAGCCCTCGCGCGCACCGACGGCGGAGATCAGCGCGCGCAGCGTGCCGAGCACGTCGAGCTTGCTCTCGTCGGCGCCGGCCACGAGGCTCGGGACGAGCTGCTCGACCTGCTTCCACGCGGCGACGCGCAGCTCGCCGGCCTTGGCCTGGTAGGCGTCGCTCTCGGCCTGCGTCGTGGGCAGCTCACCCTCGTGCATGAGGTGCCAGATGTCCTCGAGCGAGCGGGTCTTGGCCAGCTCGGTGGCGTCGTACTGGCGGTAGTGGAAGAAGCCTTCCTGCCCGCGCACGTTGCCGATGGACGTCTTGGCGACCTTCACGCCCTTGAGGCCCGGCGGCACCTCGAGGTCGAGGACGGCATTGCGGCTGGAGGGGGCTTCGGCGGTGGTGGCCATGTGAGGCGGGTCCTTGGGCTGTGTTGTGCGTCGCCGAGATACTAGCCCGTTCGGGCGCGCGCGATCATCGACGGCCCGGGAATCCTCACGGCCAGCGGACCGGCTCGGAGCTGCGCACGTCGCCGCGCATGGTTTGGATCGTGGTCGGCGTGCGCTCCGAACTCCAGTACAGCGCGTTATCGACCAACGTCACGCGCTCCGTGCTGCCGTCGGCGAATCCGAGTTCCACCCGGTCGACATCATCGGAAGCCATCCCGAAGATCGAGTGGATCTTGTCGGACCCCCGATCGAACTGGGTGCCGTAGCCCACGCTCAGCCCCTGCGCATCGAAATTTGCCCCGCACCCGCCCGAGCCGCCGATCGCCTCGACGGCATCCGGCCGTCGATAGAGCTCGCACATGACCTCGTGGTCGCTCGTTGGCACCGCCACGACCCGACCGACACGCGGGTCATCCACGACGACCCGAGATTCATCGATCGGGGCCAGGTGGTACAGCGCGACCATCTCGTCGTCGCGGATGACCCCAAGCCGCTTGACGCCGGGCACCATCGTCGTCGCGGTGAGCGCCTCGTACTCGGCGGCGGTGGCCCGCTCGACGTCTGGGTTCCGAAATTGGTCGAGCTTGTTCACCACAGGCTCGTCCTCGCCGAAGATGCGATGCACGACGCCTTGGTCCGCTGCGAGCGCGATGCCGCCGAGGGTGAGGACGATGAGCGCGGCGGCGAACAGGGTGCGGGTCGGCAGGGCTGACCGTCGTCGGATGCGCGCGGCTGGTCGGTCGAGCGCGCCGTCCACGCGCTGCCACAGCGACTCGCGTTCGCGCGACGTCAGTCGGTCGCCGTCGAGCTCGGCGCGGATGCGGGTGTCGAGGTCGGCGCTCATGGCGTGGCTCCGTCGGTCGGGTGGTCGAGGATTCGAGTGACGTGACGGCGCGCGCGATGCAGGCGCATGCGCGCCGCGACGGCGGAGATGCCGCACGCACGAGCGGCCATTGCGACGGTCAGGTCGCCGAGCGCGACGAGCAGCAGCAGTTCGCGCTCGGACGGCGGCAACGTCGCAAGCGCGTGCGCGAGCTCCGGACTGCAGCCGGGGATGCGCTGCTCTGCTGCTCGCTCACCGTCCGCGACCTGCGCCTCGGCGCGCATGGCCTCCTGCCACCGCCCCTCGGCGACGCGCAGTCGCTGTGCATGGATCGTCGCGATGCCGTAGAGCCACGGCCGCGCGCTGTCGGCGTCCGTGCGGAACTTCCCGCGCGCGGACCACGCCGCCGCGAACGTCTCGACCACGGCGTCGTCAGCGACGTCCGGACCCAACCGCGCCACCAGGTACCGGCGGATCGCGTCGACGTGGCGCTCGAACACGACCCGGAAGGCGTCACGGTCACCACCCGCGCACGCGCGCATGAGCATCGCGTCGTCGCGCGTGTCCGGCACCGCCGGGCGGGGTGTGTCGACCGTGGTCACGAACCCCATTGTCGTCCGGGGCCCGTAAGCGTCACATCGCCTCTACATCAGCCTTGGGAGCATCGCGACCTGGGCTCAGCTGCGCCAGGTGAGGCGCAGCGTGGTCAGGGGCGACCTGAAGATGCCCGACTTCGCCACCATGACGATCCGCAGCGGCGTGCCGTTCGGGATCTGGCCGGGGCGCGGCTGGAAGTTGTGGAACAGGTTGTTCTGCTCCCACGCGTAGCAGCCGACCTCTCGGGTGTCGTTGTGGAGCAGCTTGGTGCCGCGATACACGAGCATCGTCACGGAGGTGATCTTCGTGACGTTGCAGCGCAGCTTGCCGGTGAGCGCGATCTCGTTCATGCCGTTGGCGGCGTTGTCCTCGACGACCGGCCGCAGACGCGAGAACTGGAAGATCGCCGGCACCACGAAGCGCCGGATCGGCGAGGTGAAGTACTGGTACGTCTCCTGGCTCGCCGAGCCGTTGTCGGAGTTGAGCTGCCAGAAGTAGTCACCGGGGGTGTACACCTCCTTGAGGTCCTGGAAGCTCGTCGCGCCGGGCGCGGTGGGGCTCTGGATGTCGGCGTCCCGAAGTGTCCCGTCGGTCGCCACGACCTTGGTCGGAGCGATCACCAGACGAACGTTCACCTCGCCCGCCGGGACGGTCCAGGTGAACTTCGGCAACGGCGTGGCAAGCCGGGCTCCGTCCGCCGGGCCGCCCAGTACCGGCGCAGCCAGCGCAGTCGTTGACGACACCAGCAGGATGGATGCCGTGGCGGTCAGGATGCTCAGGATCGTGCGAAGATTCACGTGAAGTCCAGGTCGGTCGAGGGACGGATCGGCAGCGCGACGGAACTCTACCCGGGTCGGTCGACGCCCCGGGCAGATCACATCGCACACCGACCGTGACCTTCCGAGCCCCGCTCCCGTAGTGCTCCACGACCGCCGCGCACGCGCGGCACCCGACCCCGCACCGGGGACCCACCACCAGGAGCATCACATGACCCGACGACGAGCGAAGATCCGCCCCGCCACCGTGTCCGCCGCCCTCCTCTGCGCCGTCGGGG
>JAOPYS010000451.1 GCA_025964465.1 Thermoleophilia bacterium | reverse complement strand
GAGGCCACCAGGAGTGCGGCCACGAGGAAGATGAGTCCGAGGAAGGTGCGATTTCGCATGGGTGCGTCCGTGCAGTCACGGCCACCTCGAGCCGTCCGGCCGTCCGTGGCCGGACCGGGGTGGTCCGATCGCCCCATCGACAGCTCTTGCAGAAAACTTGATACGCTCGTGTCGTTGCGCGCCTAGCGCTGTGCGATGGCGCGACGCAGGGCGCCCTCGAGCGCGTCGACGGAGGCCTCGAGGCCGTATGCCGCCTCGCCCCAGGCGAACGCCCCCTCGCCGAGCTCCCGGCGCTCGGCCGGCGACCGCGCGGCCCACCGACGCATGGCGTCCGCGAGCCCGGCGGCGTCCTGCGCGAGGTCGCCACCCGTCTGCTCCGCCACCTGCGACGGCAGCCCCGGCACGGTGGTGATGAAGGGCAGGTGGCACCCGAGGTACTCGAGCACCTTGGTCGGCAGCGCGCTCGCGAAGACGGGGTCGGGCCGCAGCAGGTGCAGGCCCACGTCCGCCCCGGCGAGCAGCTCCCGCGCATCGTCCTTCGGGACGGGCCCCAGCTTGTGCACGCCGGCGATCGGCCGCGCCCGCAGCCGCTCGTCGAGGGCCGCGGTGGCGCTCCCGGCGCCGGCCATGATGACGTGCACGGGCGCGGTCGCCCCGGCGGGGTCGGCGGCCACGAGCTCGGCGGCGTCGAGCAGCACGTCCAGCCCGTTCACCACGCCGTGCGCGCCCACGTACGCGAACACGCAGGCATCCTCGGGGATGCCGAGCCGCTCGCGCACGCGCGTGCGCACCGCCTCGGTCGGCGGGTGGTCATCGATCGCGCCGGTGACGAGCGTGACGTCGCGGGCGCCGTGCCCGCGCACGAGGTCGACGAGCCCCGGCGTGGGTACGATGGTTCCCGCGGCCGCGCTCGCGTACGCGCGCGCGAAGCGATCGATCACGCGGTAGGCGCGCGACTCCTCCGACAGCAGCCCCACGGCGGCGGCGCTCTCGGGCCACAGGTCCCGCACCTCGAGCACGAACGGGCGGCGGTGGCGCCGCGCGAGGGCGCGCCCCGCGCTCGCCACGCTGAGCGGCGGCGAGGAGGCCCAGACGACGTCGGGGCGCGGCAGGCGACTGCCCCGCAGCGTCGCGGCGGCTGCGAAGGTCACGTAGTTGCGCGCTCGGCGACGGAAGGACCTGTGCACGTCGTCGGTGGCCCGCACCCAGTGGTGCACGATGCCGTCGATCTCCTCGCGCACGTACCGGCGCCCCGCGTAGCGCTCGGGGACGGACCCGTCCATGTAGTTGATGGGGGAGGAGACCAGGTCCACGTCCCACCCGCGCCGCACCAGCTCGGCAAGGAGCGTGCGGTGGCGATAGATGCCGGGGGCCCCGGGCGTCGGGGCGTGCTGGTAGACGACGAGGACGCGCACGGTCGCCTCCTCCCCGCACCCCCGGCCACCGAACCTACAGCTAGCTCGGCGAGATACCTCACAGGTACCGTAGGACTGCACAAACCCGCACAACCTCAGCAGGTGTACGGAAGGGTTGCCGGGAGTACCGGAGCGTGTAGATCCTCCGCATGGGAGCGTGCAATTCGCGTTTCCACGGCCCTCCTCGCAGGGGACAATCACCCCATGACCACCCTCGCCCCGATCTCCCAGGAAATTGCCCAGCAGCCCACCCCGGCGACCCGCACCAAGGCCCCCTTGCTCCTGCTCTTCGGTGAGTACACGAGCGGCCAGTCGCGGCGCATGGACGGGTTCGTCGCGCACGTGCTGCAGCGACGCCACAACCACGGTTCGTTCCGCTACCGCATCGTGCTGCGCGAACAGCGCCCCGACCTGTTCGAGCGCTTCCACGTGACGGACGCGCCGACGGTGCTGGTCGTCGACGAGGGCGAGGTCAAGGCCCGCCTGGTCGGCTACCACAAGCCCACGGCGGTGGAGGAGCTGCTCGCGCCCTGGCTGCACTGAGCCGCCCGCGGACCGAGCGACACGGATGTCCCTGAGACCTGACGCGCGTCCCATCCGGGGCGCGCGTCATTCGTTCTCCGCTCAGTACCCGGTGTCGGCGCCGCGCCCGATGCCCTCGCCGTAGCCGAGGCGGATGCGGTTGGCGTACGGGTTGGAGTACCCCGCGTACGGGTCGTAGTAGGGGCTCGTCATGCTCGACGGGGGAGAGCCCACGGGCTCGCCGCCGGACGGGTCCAGGTCGGGGTCCTGGGCGAACACGTCGGGGGACGGCGCCGACTGCGAGTACAGCGGGTCCGCGGTCGACCGCCCCGAGGCGCGCTGGCGCACGCCGGTGCTGCCGTAGGTGCCGTACTTGTACGGCCCGTCGTACTCCCATCGCGACGTGTCGCCCAGCGGCGCCTCGTCCGCGTCGGTGGAGCGCGTGCGGTCGGTGTCCCACTTGGCGCCGCCGGCGTCCGAGACGTACTTCGTGTCGTGGTAGTAGCTCCACGAGCCGTCGTGGTCGGTCCCGCCGGGCTGGTCCAGGGGGCCGCCGTCGTCCGGGCGCTGCAGCTGCACGATGCCGGTCGCGACGGCGCCGCCGCCGAGCGCGAGCACGGCGACCACGCCCCAGACCAGCATCCGCACGGCGCTCGGGGAGCCCCCGTGGGAGGTGCCCGAGCCGGTCAGGCGGGTGATCGACCGCGACGCGGGGCGCCGCCCTGCGCGACGGGCCCGGCGGCCGGTCGTCGGTGCCGCGACGGCGGC
>JAOPYS010000160.1 GCA_025964465.1 Thermoleophilia bacterium | reverse complement strand
CCGGGGTGGCCAGCGCCGTCGCGCTCGTCGCGATCGTCACCACCCTCGTCGTCGACGGCGTGGGCACGCGCGCCCTCGCCGCCTACGCCGCGGCCGTCGCCGTCCCCGCCGCGGTCGTGCTCGTCGCGTGGTGGCTCGAGACCGCCCGCTGGCGTCGCGTCGTGCGCATCCGCCGGCTGGAGCGCGCGCAGTGGCGGGCCTGGGGCGAGCCAGGCCCCGACGGCGCGCCGAGCCCGGCGTCGGACATCCGCAACCTCCCACTGCTCGTCGCCTCCGGGCACGGCGGCGAGATGCCCACCTACGTCGCCGTGGACGCCGTCGGACTGCGCGCCGCGACCCCCGCCACGGTGGCGACGCTCCGTGCACTGATCGGCGGCGGCGACGAGCGGTGAGGCAGCGGCGTGCACCGTCCCGGCCGGGGGCCCTGCTACCCTGTGCCCATGGCTGCCAAGAAGGCGCGCAAGCGCGCATACATCCCGCCCAGCAGTGAAGTCGTCAACCGGCGCGAGCGCACGGAGACGACCCGGACGCAGCGCGGGTCCACGGCGCGCCCCCCACGGGGCGCCGCACGCGGCGGCAGGGGCGGGGCGGACTTCGTCTACCCGGAGCCGAGCTGGGGTCGCACGCTCAAGCGGCTGCCGATCTACTTCGTGATGATCTTCGCGCTGCAGTACCTGCTCGGCGGCGAGGCCGCCAAGGACATGGACACGCAGAAGCGCCTCATCTACGCCCTCGGTTCCGCGGCCTTCGTGACGGTGCTGTTCGCCCCGTTCATGCACATGATGGATCGCTTCGCCTACAACCGCTCCCTCAAGCGGACCGGGCAGGCGCCCGCGCCGCGGCCCAGCCGCGCCAAGCGCCGCCCGGACGACGAGGACGTCGTCGAGGGCCACGTCGTCGGCGAGGACTGACGTGACGACCGATCGACCGGTCGCCGGCGCGCTGCTCGAGGTCGACTCGCTGCAGCTCGGGCCGATCCAGACCAACTGCTACGTGGTGCGCGAACTGGGCTCGAGCCGAGCCGTGGTCGTCGACCCCGGCGCGGAACCCGCGCGCGTGCTCGCGCACCTGGCGGAGGCGGGCCTCGAGCTTGACGCGATCCTCGTCACGCACTGCCACTGGGACCACATCGGCGCCGTCGCGGGCCTCGTCGAGGCGACCGGCGCCCCCGTCTGGATGAGTGCCACCGAGACGCCGGCACTCGAGCACCCCGAGCAGTTCTCGATGCCGGGCATGCCGCAGGTCCCGCCCGCGACGGTCGACCACCAGCTCGAGGGCGGCGAGCGCATCGAGCTCGCCGGCATCGCCCTCGACGTGCTGACGGCACCGGGCCACAGCCCCGGCCACCTCGTGTTCCTCGCCGAGGGAGTGCAGGACGCCTCCGGCGACGGGTACGAGCAGCCGCCCGTCGCGTTCGTCGGTGATGTCGTGTTCCGCGGCTCCGTCGGTCGCACCGACCTGCCCTTCGCGGACGGCGACACGCTCATGGCGTCGATCGACCGGCTCGTCGCCCGGCTGCACCCCGACACCGTCCTGCTGTCGGGCCATGGCGGCCCCACCACGATGGCAGCCGAGCTCGCCACCAACCCGTTCCTGCGGCGCGCATGAGCGATTCCTTCGCTCCGCCTCGCGGCACGCAGGACGTGCTCCCCGCCGCGTGGGCGCTCCGTGCCCGCATCCTCGACGCGGCGCGCGCACGCTTCGAACGCGCCGGGTTCGGCCGCATCTCGACCCCGACGTTCGAGCACACCGAGCTGTTCCACCGCGGGGTGGGGGAGACCACCGACATCGTCGGCAAGGAGACCTACACCTTCGAGGACCGCGGCGGCCGTTCGCTCACGCTGCGCCCCGAGGGGACGGCCGGTGTCAGTCGGGCGTTCGTGACGCACGGCCTGCACCGCGAGCCGATGCCCGTGAAGCTGTGGTACTCGGCGTCGATGTTCCGCTACGAGAAGCCGCAGGCCGGGCGCCTGCGCGAGCACGAGCAGCTCGGCTGCGAGTCGATGGGCGGCGAGCTGCCCTCCGTCGACGCCGAGGTGATCTCGGTGCAGGCCGGCATCTACCGCGACCTCGGCCTGCCCGACCTGGTGCTGCACCTCAACTCCGTCGGGTCGGGGGAGGCACGCGCCGCCTACCGCGAGGCGCTCGTCGCGTACCTGGCGCCCTTCCGCGAGGACCTCGACCGCGATTCGCAGGAGCGGCTCGACGCCAACCCGTTGCGCATCCTCGATTCGAAGGATCCGCGCACGCGCGAGATCATCGCCGACGCGCCGACGTTGCCCGACTTCCTCACGCCCGAGGACCGCGCCCACTTCGACGGGATCCGCCGCCTGCTCGATGCCGCCGGCGTCGAGCACGTGGTCGACCCGCTGCTGGTCCGCGGGCTCGACTACTACACGCGCACGGTGTGGGAGTTCACGAGCTCCGCGCTCGGCGCGCAGTCCACCGTCGGCGCCGGCGGCCGCTACGACGGGCTGGTCGAGCGCCTCGGCGGGCCGGCGACCCCGGCGGTCGGCTTCGGCACGGGCATCGAGCGCATCGTGCTGTGCCTCGAGGCGATGGGCGTGGAGGAGACGGGCGCGGAGC
>JAOPYS010000435.1 GCA_025964465.1 Thermoleophilia bacterium | reverse complement strand
TCTCCGGCTTGACGCTGCCGCCGTAGAGGACCGGGATCCGCTCCGCGACCTCCGAGTTGAAGATCGACCCGAGCGTGTCGCGGATGCTGGCGTGCATCGCCTGCGCGATCTCGGCGGTCGCCGTCTCTCCCGTGCCGATGGCCCAGACGGGCTCGTACGCGATCGACAGGCCGCTGCTGGTCGCCGTCACGGCGTCGAGGTCGGACAGCGCGGTCTCCAGCTGCAGCCGGACGACGGCCTCGGCCTTGTTGCCGCGGCGCTCGTCGTAGGTCTCGCCGACGCAGAGCATGGGTCGCAGCCCGAACTCCGCCGCGGCGACGACCTTCTCGGCCAGCGCGCCGTCGTGCTCGTTGAAGCCGGCCCGCCGCTCGCTGTGGCCCAGCAGCACACCGTCGACCCCGAGGTCGCGCAGCATGGCGGGGCTGACCTCGCCGGTGAAGGCGCCCTGGTCTGCCTGGTGCATGTTCTGCGCGTAGATGCGGGCGTGCGGCGGTCGGTGCTCGACGGCCAGCTCGAGGCTGGTGAACGGCGGCGCGACGACGACCTCGACCCGGGTGCCGAGGCCCTGCGGGTGGTCGTCCATCCACGTGCCGAGGTCCTCGAGGTACTCGAGCGCCTCACCGCGCAGCTTGTGCATCTTCCAGTTGGCGGCGACGACGAGCGGTCGCAGCTGCGAGACGGGACCTTCGGTCATTGCGGTGCCTCCCTGATGGCCTCGATGCCCGGCAGGGCCTCGCCCTCGAGCAGTGCCAGCGACGCGCCGCCGCCGGTGGAGATGTGGCCGATGCGCTCGGCGACGCGGAACTGGTTGGCGGCAGCGACGCTGTCGCCGCCCCCGATCACCGTGAACCCGGGGTTCGCCGCGACGGCGTCGGCGATGGCACGCGTGCCGTCGGCGAAGTCCTCGATCTCGAACACGCCCATCGGCCCGTTCCAGAACACGGTGTGCGCGTCCGCGATGCGGGCCTCGTAGAGCATCCGCGTGCGGGGCCCGATGTCGAGCCCCATCAACCCGTCGGGGATCGCATCCGCCGGCACGACCTGGGTCTCCTGGTCCTCGGCGAGCTTCGGCGCCACGACGACGTCGACCGGGAGCATGAGCGTGCACTCCTCCTCCTCGGCCAGCTCGATGATGCGACGCGCGAGCTCCACGCCCTCGCCGTCCTCGACGAAGGAGGCGCCGGTGGACGCACCCTTGGCCTTGAGGAAGGTGAACGCCATCGCGCCGCCCACGAGCACCGCGTCGGCGTGTGACACGAGGCTCTCGAGCACGCCGATCTTGTCGGTGACCTTGAGGCCGCCGACGATGCAGGTGAAGGGCCGGTTGGGCGCGTCGACGAGGTGGCCGAGCTGCTGCAGCTCGCGCTCCAGCAGGAACCCGGTCACGGCCGGGATGTACTTCGCCACGCCCGCCGTGGACGCGTTGGCGCGGTGCACCGTGCCGAAGGCGTCGTTGACGAACAGGTCGCCGAGGCGCGCGAGCTGGCGCGCGAACTCGGGATCGTTGGCGCTGTCCTCCGCGTGGAACCGGGTGTTCTCGAGCAGCAGCACGTCGCCGGGGTTCGCGTCGCGGACGGCCGCCTCGACCTCCTCGCCGACGCAGTCGTGCACGAAGCCGACCGGGCGCTCGAGCAGCTCGCTCAGGCGGTCGGCGACCTGGTGCAGCGACAACCGCTCGTCACGCACGCCCTTGGGCCGCCCGAGGTGTGACATGAGGATGACGGTCGCGTCCTCCTGCACGAGGTACTCGATCGTCGGGAGCGACGCCGCGATGCGCGTGTCGTCGGCGATCATGCCGTCGTCGTCGAGCGGGACGTTGAAGTCCACGCGGACGAGGACGCGCTTGCCCGCGACCTGCTCGCCGGCGACGGAGGGCAGCTCGTGCACGTCGAGTGACATCGACATCAGGCGGTGGCCCCCACCTTGGCCATCATCCGACCGCACAGGTCGACGACGCGGCTCGAGTAGCCCCACTCGTTGTCGTACCAGGAGAGCACCTTGACGGTGCGGCCGTGCGCCATCGTCGACTTGGCGTCGACCAGCGAGGAGTGCGGGTCGCCGATCACGTCGGAGGAGACGATGGGGTCCTCGGTGTAGGCGAGGAAACCCTGCATCGGGCCGGATTCGGACGCGGCCTTGAGGGCGGCGTTGACCTCCTCGACGGTGACCTCGGTCTTCAGCGTGGCCACGAGGTCGGTGATCGAGCCGGTGGGCGTGGGGACGCGCAGCGAGGTGCCGTCGAGCTTGCCCTTGAGGTGCGGCAGCACGAGGCCGATCGCCTTGGCGGCGCCGGTGCTCGTCGGGATGATGTTGAGCGCGGCGGCGCGGGCGCGGCGCGGGTCCGAGTGCGGCGCATCCTGGAGGCGCTGGTCGCTCGTGTACGCGTGCACCGTCGTCATGAAGCCGCTCTCGATGCCCCAGTTGTCGTCGAGCACCTTGGCGATCGGCGCGAGGCAGTTGGTGGTGCAGCTCGCGTTGGAGACCACGTGGTGCTGGTCGGCGTCGTACTGGTCGTCGTTGACGCCGAGCACGAGCGTCAGGTCGACGTTGGTGCCGGGCGCCGAGATGACGACCTTGCGGGCGCCGGCCTCGATGTGCGCCTTCGCCTTGTCGCCGTCGGTGAAGAACCCGGTGGACTCGACGACCACGTCGACCTCGAGCTCGCCCCACGGCAGGTCCGCGGGGCTGCGCTCGGCGCAGGTGCGCACGTGCTGGCCGTTGACCGAGAAGCCGTCGTCGGTGAGTGCGAGCTCGCCGCGGAAGCGGCCCTGGACGCTGTCGTACTTGAGGAGGTGCACGAGCATCTCCTTGTCGACCAGGTCGTTGATGGCCACGACCTCGACGTCCCCGTCGAGCTCGATGATGCGGCGGAAGACGCTGCGGCCGATGCGGCCGAATCCGTTGATGGCGACGCGGGTTGCCATGGTGGCAGGCTCCTTGGCTCGATCGGGAGGCGCGCCTGTTGCGTGCGGCGCGCGGGGGCGCTTCGAGCCTACAACACTGCCGGCGCGGGAACGGATCCGCCCCCCGTCCCGACACACGGGTAGTGCGGCGGGGGCCGTGCGGGGACCGGGGACGACGACTGTGCAGACCACCATGCAGCCGATGCTGCCACCGAGGGCGTTGCCGCCCGGGTACGCACCTGCGGCGCGACCGCCGGACTTCCTGCCACCGGCCATGTCGGGCGGGATGCCGTTGCCGCCGGCGCCGCCGGACGCGATGGTGCGCCGCCCCGCTCCGCGCACGATGGCTCCCCTTCGGCCGGCATCGCCGACCACGCCGAACGGGCCGATCACCGTGCCGGTCACCGCGGGCACGGCGCCCGCGGCCGCGACGACGGCTGCCGACGACCCCACCCACGGCGCGGGCCGCAAGGACGGGCTCATCCCGTCCCCCCACGAGGGATCGGTACAGCTCGGGCCCCTGAAGTTCAACGCGTACGGCGCGATCCTGGCAACCGGCGGCATCGTCGGCGGGGTCGTCGCCACCAAGGCGCTGCGCGCATCGGGCGTGTCCACGAACGGGCTCGGCAAGGTGCTCGTCCCCGCCGTGGTCGCCGGGCTCGTCGGCGCGCGGCTCTACCACGTCGCCACGGACTGGGATCGCTACAAGGACAACCCGGGCGACATCGTCAAGGTGTGGAACGGCGGCCTCGGCATCTACGGCGGCGTGACCGCGGGGCTCGCGGTCGGTGCCATCATGGCGCACCGCGCGAAGCTGCCGATCGCGCCGCTGCTCGACGCCGCGGCGCTGGCGCTGCCGGTGGCGCAGGCGATCGGCCGGTTCGGCAACTACACGAACCAGGAGCTCTACGGGAAGCCGACCGACCTGCCGTGGGGGTTGCAGATCGACGAGGCCCACCGGCCCGAGGGGTTCAAGGACCGCAACAGCTTCCACCCCACGTTCGCGTACGAGGCGATCGGCAACGTCGCGCTCGCCGGCGGGCTCTTCGCGCTGTCGAAGACGTGGGCGGGGCGACCACCCGGGATCCTCCTGCCGCTCTACCTGGCGGGCTACGGCGCCATCCGGTTCGGCGTCGAGAGCCTGCGGATCGACGAGTCGCACACCGCGGGGGGCCTGCGCACCAACCAGTGGACGTCGCTGGCCGCCACCGGTGCTGGCCTGCTCGGTGCAGGGGTCATGCTGGCCAAGGCGCGCGGCTGACGCACGCCCCGCGGATCAGGACGCGATGCCGAACTCCTTGGCGAGCGCGTCGACGCCGCCCTCGATGTCGACCGCGCCCTTGATGCGCTCGCGCAGGCGGTCGTAGACCTTGGGGTCGAGGTCGTGCTTGGCGATGATCGCCTTGGCCAGCACGCCGGCGGTGTAGCGCATGCTCTTGCGCTGCAGGAGCTCGAACGCCGTGGCCTTGCCGGCGTTGGAGCGGAAGTCGCCGCCCGCCAGGTGCACGAGGTCGCGCAGCACGACCTGCGAGTCGCCGTAGTTGCGCGACGTCTCCTCCTCGTACTTCTCCTGCTCCGCCTTGCTGAGCGTCGGGCGCTTCCACGGCGTCCAGCCGGTGTCGA
>JAOPYS010000398.1 GCA_025964465.1 Thermoleophilia bacterium | reverse complement strand
GCGCCTGCGCCCGTCGCGCCGCCGTTGCCCGTTGCGCCCGCCGCGTCGCCGCCGCCGTTCGCGCCGGTCACCGCTGCGCGAGGCGCGCCGCCATGGTTGTGAACATGTGGTGCCATCTGAATGCTCTCCGTCCCAGGAGCTCGAATCGCGAGCCCGTGGTCGGCAGGTGCCGGGGCGCGATGCGAAGTGCGTCGATGGTCCGTGGGCAGCCCCCGCCGCCCGGTCTCCACTGAACACCCGATCGCCGGGACGGTCAACCCCCAGCGGTCGCCGTCTGCGATCATCGCCGCCATGGATTCGCACAGCGAGCAGCGGCACGATGCCATCGTCGTCGGCGCCGGCCTGGCCGGTCTGGTCGCCGCGAGCGAGCTGGTCGCCGCCGGCCGCCGCGTGCTCGTGCTCGACCAGGAACCGGAGGCCTCGCTCGGCGGGCAGGCGCACTGGTCCTTCGGCGGGCTCTTCCTCGTCGACTCGCCCGAGCATCGCCGCCTGCGCGTGCGCGACTCGGCCGATCGCGCGTGGGCCGACTGGCAGCACGCCGCCGGCTTCGACCGCGAGGCCGACGAGGACGCCTGGGCCGCCAAGTGGGCGCGCCGCTACGTGGAGTGGGCCGCCGGCCCCAAGCGCGAGTGGCTGCACGCGATGGGCGTGCGCTGGTTCCCGGTCGTGGGCTGGGCCGAGCGCGGCGCGATGGTGGAGGGCGGCTACGGCAACTCCGTGCCTCGGTTCCACGTCACGTGGGGCACCGGCCCTGGCGTCGTCGCTCCGTTTCTCGCGCGCGCCCGCGAGGCCGAGCGCGCCGGCACGCTCACCTTCGCCTTCCGCCACCGCGTCGACGGCATCGTCACGCGCGACGGTGCGGCGGCCGGCGTGCACGGCGCCGTGCTGGAGCCGAGCTCGGTCGCGCGCAGCGAGGACTCCTCACGCGTGGAGGTCGGCGAGTTCTCGTTCGAGGCCGACGCCGTCGTCGTCGCCTCCGGCGGCATCGGCGGCAACCACGACCTGGTCCGCGCGCAGTGGCCCGAGCGCCTCGGCGCCGCGCCCGCACGGATGGTGTCAGGCGTGCCGGCGCACGTGGACGGGCGCATGCTCGACATCGCCGCGCGCGCCGGCGGCCGCCTTGTCAACGGTGACCGCATGTGGCACTACACGGAGGGCATCGAGAACTGGGCGCCTGTCTGGACCCGCCATGGCATCCGCATCCTCCCCGGGCCATCGTCGATCTGGCTCGATTCGCGCGGCGACCGCCTGCCCGAGCCGCTCTATCCCGGCTACGACACGCTCGACACGCTCGCCCACATCACGCGCGGTGGGCACCCGCACACGTGGTTCATCCTCACCCAGAAGATCATCGAGAAGGAGTTCGCGCTCTCGGGCTCCGAGCAGAACCCGGACCTCACCGGCAAGTCGATCCGGCAGGTGCTCAAGCGCGTGCTGCCCGGCGCGCCCGGCCCGGTCGAGGCGTTCAAGCAGCGCGGCGCCGACTTCGTCGTGCGCGATTCGCTGGAGGAGCTCGTCGCCGCCATGAACGACCTCGCCGACGGTTCCGGTGCGCCCGCCCTCGACGCCGCGCACGTGCGCACGCAGGTCGAGGCGCGCGATGCCGACATCGGCTCGGACCACCCCGCCGACCCGCAGGTCGCCGGCATCGACCGCGCCCGCCGCTACCTGGGCGACAAGCTCATCCGCACCGCGTCGCCGCACCGCATCCTCGACCCCAAGGCCGGTCCGCTCATCGCCGTGCGCCTGCACGTGCTCACCCGCAAGTCGCTGGGCGGCCTCCAGACCGACCTCGAATCCCGGGTACTCGACGCCGCGGGCCAGCCCATCGCCGGCCTCTACGCCGCCGGCGAGGCCGCCGGCTTCGGGGGCGGCGGCATGCACGGCTACCGCTCCCTCGAGGGCACCTTCCTCGGCGGCTGCCTGTTCACCGGCCGCGCCGCCGGCCGCGCCGTCGCCGCGCAGCTTGGGTGACGATCCTCGACCGGGTCGTCCGACTGATCCGGCGCCAGTGCCGCTGAGCGGCAGGATCGACCTCATAGTGGGGAAGGGGAGGGGGTGGTGAGGGGGGCGGCCCCTTACCACGCTTCCGATTTGCGCGGCAAACCACGTCCTGATAGGTTTCGGCATTCTGCCTTCGGGTGGAGTGCGATCGCATGACAGGGCGGGTCCCGGATCAGCGGTGAAGGCGAGAGCCGAATCCGCTCGTGCACGCACACGTGAGCAGTATGGCGACCTCGGCACCGCGCAGCCGGGGATCGCGTCTCAGCCACGTGTGTAGGGATACCGCCGCGCGGGAGGGGCCGGCATGATGCCGCCGCTCGCATGCGGGACGGGGCCATTGCCACGTCCATTCGCTCAACGGTGCACGGACTTTGGTGGAACGACGCCCGCACGCATGCGTGCGCGCCCGTCTCCATCGGGACACATAGAAGACGACGCAGGAGTTCTCCCACGTGGCTACGCAGACCCCGGTCCGCCAGCGGTATTCCTTCGGCACCCTCGAGCGTGCGCTCGAGCTGCCCGACCTGATCGAGATCCAGAAGCGCAGCTACGAGCGCTTCCTGACGGACGGTCTCGCCGAGACCATCCAGGACATCTCGCCGATCGTCGACTACACCGGCAACCTCGCCGTGGAGTTCGGTGAGTTCGAGTTCGACGCGCCGACCATCGACATCGACGAGTGCCGCGAGACGGAGAAGACCTTCTCCGCCCCGCTCTCGATGACGGTCCGCTTCGTCAACCGCGACACGGGCGAGATCCGCGAGCAGCGCGTGTTCATGGGCGACTTCCCGCTCATGACCCCCGCGGGCACGTTCATCATCAACGGCACCGAGCGCGTCATCGTCACGCAGCTGGTGCGTTCCCCCGGCGCCTACCTCATGCGCGCCAAGGACCCGACCAAGGCGCTGTTCACCGCGAACCTGATGCCGTCGCGCGGCTCGTGGCTCGAGCTGGAGATCGACAAGAAGGGCATCCTCTACGCCCGCATCGACCGCAAGCGCAAGCTGCCCGCCACGGTGCTGCTGCGCGTGCTCGGCTACGGCCGCAACCACAACATCCTCCCGGCCGACAACACGCCCGAGGCGGAGAAGAAGGCGCTCGACGAGCGCATCGAGGACGAGCGCGTCAACGGCGCGCAGCGCATCCTCGACCTGTTCGGCGGCTCGCAGTTCATCGCCAACACGCTGGCCAAGGACACGGTCACCACGATGGAGGAAGGGCTCATCGAGCTCTTCAAGAAGCAGCGCCCGGGCGAGCCGCCGACGCTCGAGAACTCGCGCACCCTGCTCCGCACGCTGTTCTTCGACCCCAAGCGCTACGACCTCACGCGCGTGGGTCGCTACAAGCTCAACACGCGCCTCGGCACGCTCGACGCGCCGCACGACATCGACGGCGAGCTGCGGACGCTCTGCTCCCCGATCTTCACCGGCTCGATGATGCACAACGACATCACCGGTTGGTCCGACGACTCGCTCGGCGGCATCCGCCTGGCCGACGACCGCACCGGCGACCGCGACGACCTCGTCGAGCTGATGCGCAAGCTCATCGACCTGCCGACGCTGCTGGGTGCGCCCCATGAAAATGCGGAAGGCGAGCCCACGAAGGACTACGCCGAGGCCATCCGCTACCTGCAGACCGAGGCGATCGCCCAGGAGCTCGACGAGTTCGAGGACTTCGGCAACCGCCGCCTGCGCACCGTCGGCGAGCTGATCCAGGAGGCGTTCCGCGTCGGCCTGTACCGCATGGAGCGCGTCGTGCGCGAGCGCATGACGACCGAGGATCCCGACACGATCACCCCGCAGTCGATCATCAACATCCGCCCCGTCGTAGCAGCGCTCAAGGAGTTCTTCGGCTCCTCCGCCCTGTCGCAGTTCATGGACCAGACCAACAGCCTCGCGGGCCTCAAGCACCGCCGAACGCTGTCCGCGCTCGGTACCGGCGGCCTCACCCGTGAGCGTGCGCCGATCGAGGTGCGCGACGTCCACCCGACCCATTACGGACGCATGTGCCCGATCGAGACGCCGGAAGGGCCCAACATTGGGCTCATCGGCTCGCTCGCCTCGCACGCCACCGTCTCCGAGCACGGGTTCATCGCGACGCCCTACCGCGTCGTGAGCAAGGGCACCGTCACGGACGAGATCCACTACCTCGACGCCTCGCAGGAGGAGGAGCGCATCGTCGCCCAGGCGACCGACGTCATCCTCGAGACGGGTCGCCTCAAGGCCGACGGCGCCGGGCTCATCCTCTGCCGTGGCCGCAAGGGCGACATCGTCACCGTGCCGCCGGACGAGGTCGACTACGTGGACGTCGACCCGGCCCAGCTGGTCTCGGTCTCCACCGCCATGATCCCGTTCCTCGAGCACGACGACGCGAACCGCGCGCTGATGGGCTCGAACATGCAGCGCCAGGCGGTGCCGCTGCTCAAGCCGCAGGCGCCGTACGTCGGCACCGGCCTCGAGAGCCGCGCCGCGATCGACTCCGGTGACGTGCTCGTCGCGCACCGTGGCGGCGTGGTCGTGCAGCTCGACGCCGAGCGCATCGGCATCGACGTCGGCGGTGGCGAGGTCGACATCTACGACATGGTCAAGTTCCGCCGCTCCAACCAAGGCACGATCGTCCACCAGCGCCCGCTCGTGAAGCTCGGGCAGAAGGTCGCCGGCGGCTCGGTCATCGCCGACGGCTCCTCCACGGACCACGGCGAGATCGCGCTCGGGCGCAACCTCGTCGTCGCGTTCATGAGCTGGGAGGGCTACAACTTCGAGGACTCGATCATCCTCAACGAGCGCATCGTGAAGGACGACCTCCTCACCTCGGTGCACATCTCCGAGTACGAGGTCGACGCCCGCACGACCAAGCTCGGCGACGAGGAGATCACCCGCGACATCCCCAACCGCTCCGAGGAGTCGCTCGCGCAGCTCGACGACGAGGGCATCGTGCGCGTCGGCGCCGAGGTGCGCTCCGGCGACCTGCTCGTCGGCAAGGTCACGCCCAAGGGCGAGACCGAGCTGACCGCCGAGGAGAAGCTGATCCGCGCGATCTTCAAGGAGAAGGCCCGCGAGGTCCGCGACACGTCCCTGAAGGTGCCCCACGGCGAGGGCGGCGTGGTCACCGAGGTCCTGACGTTCTCCCGCGAGAACGGCGACGACCTGCCGCCGGGCGTCAACGAGCTCGTCCGCGTGTTCGTCGCCAAGAAGCGCAAGATCTCCGAGGGCGACAAGCTCGCCGG
>JAOPYS010000394.1 GCA_025964465.1 Thermoleophilia bacterium | reverse complement strand
CCGGGCCGTTCTCGGCGAGCTCGGCCTTCTTGACGATGTCCTGGTACCACTGCGCGAAGTCGTCCTCGGGGGTGACGGTGACACCGAGGTTGGTCGCGCGGTCGTTGGAGTGGGATGCGGTGGCGTCTGAGGTCATGCAGTGACCCTACCCGGAGGACGCTGCGCTCCCACCGCGGCGTCGCCACGCACGGCCGCGGCGGCGCAGCACGACCGAGCGCACGGCGAGCACGACGACCATCGCGGCCCCGAGGAAGGGCAGCAGCGGCACGGCCTCGTCCGTGAGCTCGGCGACGAGCATGCCGCCCCACGTCGCGGCGAGCAGGGCACCGACCACGACGCGCAGGTCGAGGCGCCAGTCGTGCGACCAGGCCAGGAACAGGGCGAGGAAGACGAGGTCGACCGTGCCGACCGCGAACAGGTTCGCACCGTCGACGGTCGGGCCGGTGAAGAGCACGAGGTCGACGAGGCGGTCGTCGTCGCCGCGGGCGCTGCGTTCGAGCAGGTGGTTGGAGACGCCCGAGTCCGCGAGGACGCTCCACAGGTCCACCGCGGCGGCCAGCACGGCGAGCGCGACCATCCACGAGGCGCGCTCGACCTGGCGGGCGAGCAGGGCGCCGAAGGCCGCGGCGAGGAGCAACCGCCCGGCGTCGGCCAGCACGGGCACCGACCACGGCTCGACGGCCGCCCACGTGACGGCCCCGCCGGCCAGCGCGAGCGCCACGAGCACGGCGATCGGCAGGTGCAGGAGCTGGCGCGCGTGCACGAGGACGAGCAGCACGAGCGCCAGCACGGCGAGCGTCGCGCCGAAGCCGGCGGACACCTCGCCGACACGCTCGGGGTGCAGCACCGACCACGACAGCGGCGCGGCGACCGCGACGATCGCCGCGAGCGCCGTGAGCCAACCGGCGCGTGCGAGCGGCCGTGACCGTGGCGCGGAGCCGACCGCGGCGTTCCAGCCGGCGAGCAGGACGAGCGCGGCCCCGAGCGGCAACCCCACCGTCGCGACGATGGCGTATGCGACCTGGCTCGCCGAGCGCGAGCCGTCGCCGACGAGCGCGGGCTGCACGGCGGCCGGCACGAGCCGCCACGCCACCAGCGCGAGCGCGCTGGCCATCACGAGCCACGGCGCGATGCCGCCGAGCAGGCGCGTCGCGCGGGCCGCGCCGGATCGGGCGCGCCCGTCACCGCCGATGTCGTGCCCGGGCTCGAGCGGGTCGTCGACCGGTCGCAGGTCGCGCTGGCCGGCGGCGACGAGCGTCTCGACGTCCGAGCCGTCGCGAGGGGAGCAACCGATGCCGGCGTCGACGACGGGGTGGCCGGCGCGGCGCAGGTCCTCGCCGAGCCGCCTGGTGGCGGCGGCCGCGGCGTCGGGATCGGCGTCCCACAGCTCCACGGCGACGCGGTCGTCGCCGAGCGTGAACGCCGACTCCTCCTCCCGCATCGCCGCGCGCAGCACGCTGGTGGCGTGCCGGAACCGCGAGCCGCGGATGCGCAGCACCGCCACGGCGATCGGCGTGCGGCTTGTGGCCGCCCAGGCGATCTCCGCGCCGAGGCGCACCCGCAGCGCGCTGCGCGGCAGCAACCCGGTCGCGGGGTCGACGAGCTCCTCCTCCGCTCGCGCGAGCTCCTGGCGCAGACGTCGCGCCGACAGCTGCGCGCCCACCGCGAGCACGACCAGGAAGGCCGCGACCGCGCCGATCGCCGCGACCGCCCCCACGGGCAGGTCACTCGTCCAGTCGGTGAC
The DNA here is from genome assembly GCA_025964465.1 of Thermoleophilia bacterium. GTDB lineage: Bacteria > Actinomycetota > Thermoleophilia > Gaiellales > SKUG01 > JAGQUL01. The sequence continues at coordinate 889 of JAOPYS010000394.1, read as the reverse complement.
GTCGTCGAGGCTCACGTCGGCGTGACCTCTTCGGTGGCGCGGCTCGCACGACCCAGCAGCGCCGCGGCGTCACCGTCGTCGGCGCCGCGCCACCAGCCCTCGCCCACCGCGAGCCGCTCGCGCGGCGCGGCCGCCGCGATCCGGCCGAGCAGGTCCTCGCGCCCGGTCGCGTCCAGGTCCGGGCGCGCGATGCACATGACCTGGTCCCCGATGCGGAACCCGACCTCGGGCAGTCGCATCGAGTCGTGCAGCAGCCGCCCGAACCGGTCCGGGTCACCCTCGAGCACGGTGATGACGCCGACCCACACGCTGCCGCCGCCGCGTCGCGCCCGCTTCAGCTCGGCCGCCACACGCTGCAGGCAGACGCGGCGATCGAACAGCCCGGTCTCCGCGTCACGGGGCACGTCGCGCCACGCGCGCTCGACCGTCCGCCGGAGACGACGACGCCGCACGAGCCCCTCGACCAGCACGAGCAGCGCGAGCAGCGCGACGAGCGCGAGACCGATGGGGAGGGCGGCGTCCACGAGCGCCCATCCTATGCGGGCCGGCGCATCCCGCCGCCCCCGCTGTCGCTACTCCCAGCCGGAACCTGCGGTCGTGCCGTACATCTCGCCGTGCACGTGGTACGCGTAGGTGTCGGTCATGGACGAGACGTGGTCGGTCACGAAGCGCACGCGCGCCGGCTCGCTGCCGTCGGCCAGGAGCGCCCACTCGTCCTGGTAGGGGAGCATCCGCGGCTCCGTCAGGTACCCGTCGACGAGTTCGCGGATGATCCGCCGCTGGCCGTGGCGGCGCGTGACCAGCTCGGGCGGCTCGATGAGCCACACCCAGATGATCGCCTTGAGCACCGCGATGCGGCGCTGCACGGGGACGTTGTCGGCCCAGGAGA
>JAOPYS010000360.1 GCA_025964465.1 Thermoleophilia bacterium | reverse complement strand
CGCGATCAGGCGAGCAGGTCGATCGCGGCCTGGAAGTTCGCGCGTGCGCGAGCGGCGATGGCGTCGGTGTCGTCGACGAGCATCGAGGCGTTGTTCATGTAGCTCTTCGCCCATGCGCCGCTCTCGAACGTCGTGCTGATCGTGTCGAGCAGCAGGCGGTTGAGCGCCGGCTGGGCGTGCTCGGGCGCGCCGGTGCGCAGCAGCGTGCCGATGCCCTCCTGCGAGAACTCGGCCGAGTCCTTGAGCCGGCTCGCGAGGCTCTTGACCGTGGGCATGTCGAAGATCTCGGTCTGGCCCTTGACCATCCGCGAGACGTCGTCGAGCGCGGTGATGCCGTCCTGGAACGCCGCGACGGCCGTTCGGACTCCTGCAGGTGCAACTTCGGGCATGGTGGTCCCCCGTTGGATTCGTTCCCCTACCGGAGTGTCGACGCGGAGGAGGGGGCCTGTTGCAGCGGCCCATGCGGCCACGCTCCACGGACGGACCGCCTGCCCCGCTGCGCCCCGGCGAGGACGCGGTGTCCCCTCCCGTCCCTGGAGCTCCGCAATGTCCATCGCCTCCGTCGTCGCTGCCACCCCGAAGGCGCCCGTCGCCGCGCCACGCGTCGCGTCGGTCGACCTCGCGCTGAACGTCGACGATTCGATGTCAGGGCGGCCGACGAACCTCGACCACGCCGGCGCGAGCGCCGTCACCCGGTTCGAGCTCAACGCGCCCGCCGGCGCCGAGCTGCGGGTCAAGGTGCCGGACGGCGCCGTGTTCAACGCATGGGCCTGGGCCAACTCCGGCAGGACGGGCGTCAGCTTCGCCAAGGACGGCGCCGAGTGGGTCGCGCACGCCAAGGTGCCGACGGACCAGATCTCGCTGCAGACGAGCGCGTGGGTCAGTCGCGGCAACGACGTCTCCGTCGACGAGCACGCCGCCCGGATCGGTGACATCACCCCACGCCTGACCGTCGACGGCGTCGCCCAGTCCGACGAGGGCGCCCCGGTGACGATCACCGCGCCCCGCGGTTGGGAGACCGCCGCGGCCGACGGCACGAAGGACGTGCTGCACGACGTCGCGCGCGTCGACGACACGGTCGGCGGGGAGCGGCCTGCCGGGCACGGTGTCGCCACCACCGCGACGTTCACCGGTCGCGACGTCGACGGCTCGAGCGCACTCGGCCTGCGCCGCACCGCGCACGAGGCTGCGACGCGGGTCACCGACTCCGCCGCCGCCGCGGTGATGACCGCCCTGGAGATGGGCGGCATCGCGCCGTAGCGCGGGCCGCCCGCGCAGGGACTGGCGCCCCCGCGCCGAACCTGTCAGCGTGATCACCGATGCGCCATCGACCGTCGTCCAGCTGCCCCTCCGCGCCGCCGCGCCCGACCCGTTCGCGATCGTGAGCGCGGGTTTCGCCGGGCTCATGGTGCTCGACCTGCACCTGCCGCAGGCGCAGTCGCTCAAGGACAAGCGCGGGCCGCTGCGCAGCGTCATGCAGCGCCTGCGCAACGCCGGCTTCTCCGTCAGCGAGGTCGACCACCACGACAAGTGGCAGCGTGCGCAGGTGGCCGTGAGCATCGTCGGGCGAGGCTCCGGCGACGTCGAGGACCTCCTCGATTCGGCCCTGCGCGTGTTCGAGCAGCGACCCGACCTCGACGTCTCGGTCCGCCAGCGCACCGTGCTGTCGCTCGAGGAGTACGGCGACTGACGGCGATGTGCTGGTCCCCGAACCGTCCCGCACCCGATATCCGGGCAGGGATCGACGAAGGGGATCGGGATGACGGTGGAACTCGGTGGCGCGGCACGCGCAATCGCAAGCATGGCGCGACGTGACGCGACGGCGCTCGCCTCGGACGGCCGCAGCATCGGCTACCGGGTGACCCAGGCCGTCGGCCAGGAGAAGTCCGTCCTCGTCTACATGAACGGCACGGCCGGCAAGGCCGCGCTGTTCGACGGCATGGCCGACCAGCTCGCGCAGCGCGGCATCACGTCGTACTCGATCACCTCGCGCACCCACCTGGACGCCGCCGGCAGGATCCTGCCGGACGCTGGGTACGGGATCCACGCCGACGACCTCGACCGCGTCGTCACGCTCGCCCTGCGCGAGCACCCCGACACACCCGCCGCCGTCGCCGGCACGAGCCTGGGTGCGGTCATCGCCATGCACTACAACGCCACGCGGAACGTGCACGGCCTGCCCGTCGTCGCGCTCGCGCCGGTCGCGCTCGACCGCTTCCTGCCGTTCGCCGACAAGGCGAAGCTGGTGGCGTCGCTCGGCTCCGAGCGCGCCGGCAACGCACTGGTCGCGACGCCGATGTCGGTGGGCCGCACGATGACCACCAACCCCGCATCCGAGTACGTGACCCACGCGGGAGAGATGGCCAACACGAAGGTTCCCGCACGGATCTTCCGCGACGTGCTGCGCATGAACGTCGACACCCTCCGGCACGCGAAGGACGCGACCGGCGAGCTGCACGTGGTGCTCGGCGGATCGGACCAGGTCAGCGTCAACGCCGTGAGCCGACTCGTGGCGAAGCACGCGGCGCCCGCGGGCCTGCGCACCCCCGTCACGACGCTGTCCGGCGCGCCGCACGAGCTGTCGCAGGAGTGGAACGACCCGCGCGTCGTGGACGCGCTCGCATCGGTCGCACTCGGGGCGTCGCGCCCCCGCTGAACGCAGACCGCTAGGATGGGTGGCTATGTCCGACCGTCTCCTGCGCATCAACGAGCGCATGCGCCGGGTCCTCGGGGAAGCCATCGGCGACCTGAGTGATCCGCGCATCGGCTTCGTCACCGTCACCGGCGTCACCATCGCGCGCGACTTCCGCAACGCGAAGGTGTTCGTGAGCGTGCTCGGCGACGACTCCAGCAAGGACGGCACGCTCGCCGCCCTGCGCAGCGCCCACGGCCTGCTGCAGCGCGCGATCGCCCGCGACGCGAAGCTGCACCACACGCCGCAGCTCGAGTTCGTGTACGACGACACCACCGATTCCGCCATGCGCCTCGAGGAGATCCTCAAGCACGGCGAGGCCGAGCCCGGAGCACCCCTGTGAGCACGACGACCACCACCATCCAGCACGGGCCCGCCGTCGGCCTCGACGAGATCGCCGCGCGCCTCCTCGACGCGGAGCGCATCTGCGTCGCCTCCCACCTCAACCCGGACGGCGACGCCATCGGGTCGGCCCGGGCGCTGCAGCTGCTGCTGACCGGCCTCGGCAAGGACGTCGTGGTCTACATCCCCGACGCGGTGGTGCCGACCGAGTACGAGTTCATCGCGCCCGATCGACTCACGGCGGACGTGCCGGCCGACATCGGCGAGCGCCTGCTCGTGTGCGTCGACTGCGGCAACGAGTCGCGCCTCAAGCACCCCGAGCTGCTGGAGGGCGCCGCCACCGTCCTCAACGTCGACCACCACGGCGACAACACGCACTTCGGTGCCGCCAACCACGTGCGACCGCAGGCCGCCTGCGCCGCTGAGCTGGTGTGGGAGCTGGCCGGGCACCTGGGCGTCGACTCGCCGGGCGCCGACGTGGCGACCGCGGTGTACGTCGGGCTCGTCACCGACACGGGACGCTTCCAGTACTCCAACACGACCGCCGGGTCGTTCGCCCTCGCGGCAACCCTGGTCGATGCCGGGGTCGACGTGCACGACGTGTTCAGCCGGATCTTCGAGACCGTCGGGTTCCCGCGCCTGCGCCTGCTCGGTCGGGCGCTGGAGCGGTCGCTGCGCTCCGAGGACGGCCTGATCGTCGCGACGCACCTGCGCCAGCAGGACTTCGACGACTGCGGCGCCCAGGAGGACGACGCGGAAGGCGTGGTCGACGCGCTGCGCAGCGTGGAGGGCACGTACGTCGCGGTCTTCCTGCGTGACCTCGACGGGCCCGGCGCCGACGGCGCGGTGCCGCGCAAGGGCAGCTTCCGCACCACGCGTGAGGACATCGACGTGTCGATCGTCGCCCGCACCTACGGCGGCGGCGGCCACCGACAGGCCGCCGGGTTCAACACCTCCGACGACCTCGCCACCATCGTCGAGCGCGTGGACGAGGCGATCCGCTCGCAGCTCGGCCTCGACGCCTGACGGCGGCGGGCGTGCCGGCCGTGACCGACCAGCTCCCGGCCGGATTCATCCTCGTCGACAAGCCCGAGGGCCCGTCGTCGCACTCGGCCGTGCAGGCCGTGCGTCGCGCGCTCGGGGCGAGCGGCCGACGCGGCACCCGCGCGGGGCACGCTGGGACGCTCGACCCATTTGCAACAGGGCTGCTCGTCGTGCTCGTCGGTCGGGCCACGCGGTTGATGCCCTGGGTGGTCGGCCACGACAAGCGGTACCTCGTCGACGTGCGCTTCGGTGCCGCCAGCGACACCGACGACGCGACGGGGACGATCATGGCCAGCGACGCTGACCGACCCGAGGAGCCGCAGGTGCAGGCGGCGCTCGCGCAGCTGGCGGCGTCCACGTCGCAGGTGCCGCCGGCCGTGAGCGCGATCCACGTCGACGGCGTGCGCGCCTACCGCCGGGTGCGCCGCGGCGAGGTCGTCGAGGTGCCGCGCCGCGCGGTGCGGTTCGATGCCATCGAGCTCGTCGCGTGGCGCGAGGACGACACCGGGCCGGTCGCGGTCCTCGACGTGCGCTGCGGCACCGGCACCTACATGCGCGCGCTCGCCCGCGACCTGGGCGAGGCCGTCGGGTGCCCCGCGCTCTGCTCGGCCCTGCGACGCCTGGAGGTGGGGGAGTGGACGGTGGCCGGCGCCCCCGCGCCCGACGCCGTGACGCGCGCCGACCTGCGTGACGCGTCGGCGATCGTGGCCGACCGACCCGTCGTGCGGCTCGATGCCACCGGCCGCGACGACGTGGTGGCCGGCCGACGCATCGACATCGGCGAGGTGGCCCCGGATGCTGGCGCCGTCGCCCTGCTCGGCCCGGACGGTGCGCTCGTGGCGATGGCCGAACCCACCTCCGACGGCACCCTGCTGCAGCCGCGGACGGTGTTGGCCGACCCGACGCCTCCCGTCGTGCGAGGATCGCACGCGTGACCTCCGACCTTCCACCCACGTCGCCCGTCGTCGCGCTCGGCACCTTCGACGGCGTCCACCGCGGGCACCGCGCGATGCTCGACCTGGCCCGCGAGGCCGCCACGCCGGAGGGGCGCACCGTCGTCGCCGCGACCTTCGACCCGCATCCGCGCGCCGTGGTGGCGGGTGGTGCACCCCCGCTGCTGTGTTCCATCGAGGAGCGCGTGGAACGGATGGAGGCGGCCGGCGCCGACCGCGTCGAGGTCGTCCCGTTCACGCCCGCGTTCTCGGAGCTCACCCCGCAGGAGTTCGTCGACTCGTGGCTCGTCGGCCGGTTGTCGGCAGCGGCCGTCGTCGTCGGCCACAACTTCCGCTTCGGCCACCGCGCCGCGGGGGACGTCGCGCTGCTGCGCGAGCTGTGCGCCGCCCACGGCATCGACGTCGTGGTGTGTGACCTGCTCGTCGACGGCGACCAGCCCGTCTCCTCGACGCGGATCCGCCGCCTGCTCGCGGGCGGCGACATGGAGCGCGCCTCGGCGCTGCTCGGTCGCGACTACGACCTGTCCGCCCCCGTCGAGCACGGTGCGCGACGTGGCCGCGAGCTCGGCATGCCGACCGCCAACCTCGCCATCCCGCCGACGCGCCTCGTGCCGGCGGACGGGGTCTATGGCGGCTTCGCCACCCTCCACGGCGAGCGCTGGCCCGCCGCGACCAGCGTCGGGACCAACCCGCAGTTCACCGCCGACCAGGTGCATCCGCCGCGCACGGTCGAGGTGCACCTGATCGGCTACACCGGCCCCGACTTCTACGGTGAGCAGCTCCACGTCGACATCGCCGAGCGCATTCGCGGCCAGCTCACCTTCGACTCGCTCGAGGGGCTGATCGAGCGGATGCAGGTCGACCTGCGCGACGTCGAGGCCGGCATCGCACGCCGCGCTTTGTAGGGTCGCCTACAGACGCCGTCCGCCGCCCGCGGCACAGTCGATGCATGATCTCATCCATCGATCGCATCCAGGTACCGTCCTCGCTCGACCGCCCGCAGGCCGTCGCAGCCATCCCGCCGGTGGAGGTGCAGCACACCGGCCCCACCGCACCCGTGCACGTGCCGTTCCGCCCCGGCCCCGAGGCGAACGACTGCACGTCCTGCGGCCGGGCCGAGACGATCAAGGCGCGCATCGAGCAGGCACAGCAGCAGGGCGCGATCGACACCGCGGTGCTGCGCGCCGTGGCCGACACGTACGCCGCCTCGCGCCCATGACACGTCGCTGCCGGTGACGCATCCCCGTTGACGGTGGGACGCTCTCACCGGATCCTCGAGGTGGTGGCCCCCACGGCCGCCCTCGAAGGACGGCAGCCCCCGCGGGCTGCGCTCGAACGGACGAAGGAGCACCCTCATGGCTGTCGGAATTGGTGGACCTGCTGCGTCCATGTCGAGCGGGGGCTGCGCTGACGCGCCCGTGCTGGGCCTCTCGGTCGGCGACGAATCCGACGCGGCGGCGGCGAGCGCCGTTGCGGCTCCCGGCGGCGGGGGGCCCCTGTCGGCGGAGGCCGCCGACCAGGTGCAGGCGGTCGTGGACGGCACGGTCGGCGTGGCATCCAGCCTCTACGCCCACACGATGGAACTCACCGCGCAGCAGCTGGAGCTGCAGTCGACGATGAACGACCTCGCCAACTCGGGCCTCGGCGACGACGGGCTCATGCTCGACCTGCTGGACCAGCTGTGCGAGGTCACCGACGGGCTCGATGCCGCGGAGTCGCTGCGCTCGGACGTGCAGGCGGTCGGCGATGCCGTCAAGGCCGGGGGCGAGGTGCCCGCAGATGCCGCACAGCGCATCGTCGATGCCGGCCACCAGGACGTCATCGACATGATCCTCGACACCGGCGCGGGCACCCTGCAGCCCGGCGAGAGCGCATCGTCGATGGCCAGCTCCGAGGGCGGGGACGACGACGCGGACGCCCAGGACGACGCGGCTGCCGCCGCCGCTGCCGCGCAGCCGCCCTCGCTGCTCCAGCGGGCGAACCTCGACGTGACGACCTTCGACGACGGATCCTCCGCTGCGACGCCCGCAGCCGCCTGCGCGTGCTGACGAACGCTCCCACAGCAACCTCCGGGACGGCTGCGCCGGCGCCCGTCGGCACCAGCACCTCGACGCCGCCCGCACCGCGTGCGGTGTCCGGGCCCACGAGCGACGCCGTCGCCCTGCTCACGCAGCGCCTGGCCGCCGCCACCACGGGGCGCGACCAGCTGGTGCGACAGCTGCAGGCGACCGGCGACCCGGCCCTGCGCGAACGTGTGCGCGCGGCCAGTTCGGTCGTCGACTACCTGGGCAGCGAGCGCGAGAAGCAGGCGCTGCTGTCGCAGCTGCGCGAGGCGCTGCGCGTCAACGGCGCGGCACCCACCCAGCTCATCGCGCGGCTCGCGCAGCTCGGGCTGGCCACCACCGTGCAGGGGATCATCGCGCAGGCCGCAGGCACCGGGCTGATCCCGCCGCGCAGCCGCCAGCCCGCGCCGCCTGCACTCGTGCTGGGCGCGCCCGCGACGCCCGCAGCCGCCTGCGCGTGCTGACGAACGCTCCCACAGCA
>JAOPYS010000353.1 GCA_025964465.1 Thermoleophilia bacterium | reverse complement strand
GCCAGCGGCGTGTTGAGCGCGACCTACAACTCGCTGGGGCAGGAGGTCTCGTCGCCGGATTCGTATCCCGTGGCGCCCGGCTTCAGCCAGGTGACCCCGGAGCTGGCGCTCTTGGCCGGTCCGTACTGGTGGCAGGTCAGGTCGCGGGACACGGTGGTCGGCGACATGTGGAGCGGCCTGTCGACGTTCCGCGTCGCGCCCTACATCAAGAAGCTCCGGATCGAGAACGCGGGCAACCCGGGCGTCGTGACCACGGTCGGGCACCCCAACGCCGTCATCAGCGCGATCTGGTTCGACAACTTCGAGAACGGCCGGGCCCAGCTCAGCCTGTACCGGGGCACCAAGCTGGTGTACCGCTCGGCCAAGGTCCGCACCGAGGATCCGGTCACCGATCCGCGGAGCGAGGACGGGGTCTCCTTCACGGTCCGGTTCACCAAGGCGGGCAAGCCGGCCCCGCTCAACGTGCGGCTCAAGGCGGTTGTCAGGGTGACGAGTGGCACCTACGGCGCCAACGCCGTGTCGTTCTTCAAGATGCCGACCTGCATCGACTCCAGCTGCTGATCGGCTGACGCCGCGCGGCGTCGGTCAACGCGCCGCGGCGCCGCTCTCCCGGGCGATCGCGGCGACGAGGCGGTCGAGCGCCGGGCGGTGCAGGGCCACGAAGAGCGATGGCTCCACCAGCTCGAGTTCCACCACGCGCAACGTGCCGAGCTCGTCGGCGGCGACGTCGACGCGGGCGTAGAGCAGCGAGCGACGGGCCTGCGGATCGAGGGTGCGCAGGACGCGCTGCGCGATCGCGACCTCTGCGTCAGTGGGCGCCGACGCGTTGGCCGTGATCTCGTGGTCGCCATCGAGGCGCGCCAGCTTGGTGACGGCGTGCGTCCACTCCCCGTCGATCCACACGACGTTGCGCTCGCCCTCGCGGACGATCGATTCGAGGCGCGGCTGGACCAGCACGTCGCCGACGGCCGCGAGGCTCGACACGTGCGCGGCGGCCGCAGCCGCGGCCTCGGGATCGTCGAGGTCGAAGGCGCGCACGCCGCTCGACCCCGCGCCGACTGCTGGCTTGACGACGACGTGCCGCCACGGCAGCGAGCCCACGACCTGCGCGACGCCGGTGGCCCCGCCGCGCGGCACCCACCGCGTCGGCACGGTCGGCACGCCGTCGCGCTCGAGGCCGGCGAGGTAGCCCTTGTGCGTGTTGGCCGCCATCGTGGCGGCGGGGTTGCGCAGCGTCGTGCGTGCCGCGCCGACGCGGCGCATCCAGGCCAGGAACGCGTCGCGGTCGGTCGCGTAATTCCACGTCGAGCGCACCACGGTGAGCGGCGAGGCGGACCAGTCCACGTCGGGGTCGTCCCACGCAGCCATCCGCGCGTGGACGCCCGCCGCAGCCAGCGCCTCGAGCAGGGGCGCCTCGTCGGGGTCCGGCTCCGGCAGCCCCGCGCACGTGACGAGCGTGACGTCCACGTTCATCCCGCCGCTCCGCGCCGGCCACGCAGCCGCAGGGGCCGCGCCCGCGAACGGTGGTGCTCGAACATCAGCGAGGTCGTCACCTGCGCGACCTCGGGACGGATCGTGAGGCGGTCCAGGACGACGTCGCGCAGGTGCTCGGGGTCGGCGACCGCCACGTGCAGCAGGTAGTCGGCCTCGCCGGTGAGGTGGAAGAGGCTGATCGTCTCCTCCAGCTCGACGAGGTCCTCCACGAAGCGGTCCAGCAGCTCGCGTGCGTGTGTGTGCAGGCGGATCGCCACGAGCGCCTGGAGGGGCCGCCCGAGCCGCGCGAGGTCGAGCTCCGCGGCGAACCCGGTGATGATGCCGCGCTCGCGCAGCGCACGGACGCGGGCCAGCGAGGCGGACGGGCTCAGCCCCACCTGCGCGGCGAGGTCGCGGTTGGTGACACGCGCATCGTCCTGCAGGACGGCGATGATCTGCTGGTCGACCGCATCTATTTGCTCGAAATCAGGCATCTGCCGCACATCGTATCGCATCGATGGTCGAACACCGAACGGAGGTCTACATTGGAGGCATGGGACGAAACGAGCACGGCCACAACGACCGACGATTCTCCACCCGTGCGGTGCACGCCGGTCGCGAGGACCTGCGCGGCCTCGGGGTCCATGCGCTGCCGCTCGACCTGTCGACCACCTACCCCGTCGAGGACCTCGACGGCGCAGGCGAGCAGCTCGACGCCTGGGCCCGCGGCGAGCAGCCGGCCGGCTCCCCGATCTACGCGCGCCTGCACAACCCCACCGTCGGCCGCTTCGAGACGGCGATCGCCGACCTCGAGGGCACGCCGTGCGCCGTCGCGTTCGCGTCGGGCATGGGCGCGCTCACCGCGGTGCTCCTGTCACTTGCTCCGGAGCGCCGCCACGTCGTCGCGGTGCGCCCGCTCTACGGGGGCTCCGACCACCTGCTGTGCAGCGACCTGCTCGGCATCGACGTGACGTGGGCCGCGCCGGCGGACGTCGCCCACGCCATCGAGGCGCGGACGGGGCTCGTCATCCTCGAGACGCCGCAGAACCCCACGTCCACGCTCGTCGACATCGCGGCGGTCGCCGCGGCGGCCGGCAACGTGCCGGTCCTCGTCGACAACACGTTCGCCACGCCCGTGCTGCAGCGGCCCGTCGCGCATGGCGCGGCGATGGTGCTGCACAGCGCGACCAAGGCGATCGGCGGGCACGGCGACGCGATGGGCGGCATCGTCGCATGCAGCGAGGAGGTCGCGGCGCGCCTGCGCGGCGTGCGCATCGCCACCGGCGGCGTGCTGCACCCCATGGCGGCGTGGCAGCTGCACCGCGGCCTGCAGACGCTGCCGCTGCGCGTCCGCGCGATGCAGCGCACGGCCAGCGAGCTCGCGCTGCGGCTGCTCGAACACCCCGCGGTCGAGCGCGTGCACCACGCCTCACTCTCCTCGACCGACCCCGATGGGCTCGTCGGGCGCCAGATGAGCGGGCCGGGGTCGATCCTCGCGCTGGAGCTCGTCGGCGGGTTCACCGCGGCCCGGACCCTGCTCGGCTCGCTGCAGCTGGCGACGCACGCCGTCAGCCTCGGCTCGGCCGACACGCTCGTGCAGCACCCGGCCTCGCTCACGCACCGCGTGGTGGACGCCGCGTCGCGCGCCGCGTCCGGCGTGAACGACTCGCTCGTGCGCATCTCCGTGGGCCTCGAGCACGTCGACGACCTGTGGGAGGACCTGCGCGCCGGGCTCGACGCCGCGGTCGAGGCGACCCACCCGGCCGACGCCGTGGCGTGGGAAGAGGACCGCGAGGCCGCCCCCGCCCCGGAGGCGACCCCGCGGGTCGAGCACGCGTCCTGACGCGACCTACTCGTCCAGGTTGCGGATCCGCACGGCGCGCGCCTCGGGCGTCTCGTCGGCGACTGACATCCCGGCAGGCATCGCGTCGGCCGAGTCGGGCATGAGCGCGGAATCGCGGGCCCCGTCCACCGCCACCGACGACATCAGGCTGCGGTCCACGCGGCGGTGCCACAGCTCGCCGATCATGCCGCCGAGCATGCCGCCCACGAGCAGCAGCACGATCGCGAGCGCGAAGGCGATGCCGCCCCAGAGGGCGAATTCGTCCGTCGTGAACCGCGGCAGGTTGGTGTTGGCGTACACGTCGTAGTCGTTGCCGAAGGCCCAGCCGAGCAGGCCGAACCCGACGCCCATCGCCAGCGCCCAGACCGCGGCGGCGAGGCCGTTGCCGACGCCGTCGAAGCGCGACGCACGCCCTGCGGCCCAGCCGCCGAGCAGCGCCGACACGAACAGCGTCGCGGCGCCCACCAGCAGGGCGCCCGACGTGACCGCGTTGAAACTGTCGAGCGAGGTGTCGACGTTGACGCTGCCGGTGCCGAAGATCGCTGCGAGCACGCCGCCGACCAGCACGACGGCGGCGATGATCACGAGCCCGCCGACGAAGCTGCCGAGCACGTCGAGGCCGCCGAAGCGCCCGCGCGCACCCTCGCGCCCCTGGATGAACACGGGCGCCGCCGTCGCGGTGGTGTCGCGCCTGACGTTGGTGGAGCGTCGCCGGGACGTGTCCCCCCGCGCCTCACGCGTCTCCATCTCCACGACCGCGGAGACGGGCAGCACCACGTCGCCGTCGTCGAAACGCATGCCGCGCGCCGCCACCGTGTGGTGGGGGCCGAGCATCCAGCGTTCGCGCACCTCGAAGGCGACGATGCGGCCGTCTTCGTCGTGCTCGACGGAACGGATCGTGCCGATGCGCTCGCCGTCATCGGTCCACACCGACCGTCCCCGCAGGTCGCTGACCGGCATGACGACGTCGGTCGTGCCCGATACTTCCTCGCTGCGCATGATGGATCCCCCTGCTCGTGGTCTGTCGCGGAGAGGGTGACCCGCAGCGAGCGGAGCAAACGGCACGAACGGCAGGAGCAGCAGGAGGATGCAGGCTGCACGAGGTTCGGGGGCAGGACCGGAGGCGGCCGTACGATCCTCCAACTCAAGCCCCTGCGGGCTCCTGCCGATGCGACCCGCGTCGCCCACCGAAGGGACAGCCGTGCCCCTCCCGGCCCCCAAGCCCAGCATCGATACGTGCAATGCCTGCGGGAAACTCTTCCCGCGCATCGCCATGCGCCTGTGTACCCAGTGCTCGATGGTCGAGGAGCACCGGTTCCGGCTCGTGCGCGACTTCATCGCCGAGCACGACGGTGCGGCCGTGGGCGACATCTCGCGCGGCACGGGCGTGTCCGGCGCCGACGTGCGCCGGTTCATGGACGGAGGGCGCCTCGTGGAGGTCACCTCCGGGATGGGATCGTGCACGTGTGGCGGCGTCGGTGAGCGCTGCCGGCACTGCCGCTCCAAGCTCAGCAGCACCTTCCGGCGCATGGAGCAGACCATGCAGCAGGACGCCGCCGAGCGCGACGCCTCGGGTGGCGGGCCGCGGTTCGGTTCCGACGCGCGCGGCTCGGGCCCGGGCGAGATGGGTCGCACGAGCTACGTGCGGCGGATCCGACGGATCGGCGAGCCCTGACGGCGCGCTCGGCGACGGGCCTGCCGGCGATCCACCTGGCCGCCCTCGCGGCGGGCAACGGCTGGCGGAGCGAGACGATCGGCGAGTCGGTCGAGGGCATCCCCCTGCAGGCGTGGTTCCCCACGGGCACGCCCACGCGCGTGGTGTGGGCGGCGATCCACGGCGAGGAGGCGGTGACGCTGCAGGCGGCGCACCAGCTGCTGCGCACGGTGCACGCCGACGACGCCTGTGCGGTCGTGGTGCCAGTGCTCAACCCGGACGGGGTGCTGGCGGGAACGCGCCAGAACGCGCGCGGCGTGGACCTCAACCGCAACTTTCCCGGGGCGAACTGGAGCCCGGTTGCCTCGCCGACGTTCTGGTCGACGAGCATGACCCGCACGTCGGAGCGGCGGACGCTGCTCTCCTCCCCCGGCGATGCCCCCGGCTCCGAGCCCGAGGTGCAGGCGCTGATGGCGCTCGTGCAGCGCGTGCAGCCCGAGCTGGTGATCGACCTGCACACGCCGCTGGAGTGCCTGATCGCCACGAGCGAGCGCGCGCGACCGGTTGCGCAGCACCTGGCCGAGCCCACGGGCATCCGCATCATCGACAGCGTCGACGGCCCAACGCCGGGCGACTCCTCCACGTGGATGGAGGCGCAGGGCGTGACGGCCGTGACCTACGAGTTCGAGCTGGTCGCCTTCCCGCTGCTGTGGCACCGCCACGGCGAGGCACTCACGCGCTGCATCGTCGAGCGCCGCTGACCTCGTTCCGTCACCCCCTCCGCGCCAGGGGTCAGGGGCGACGCGGGGTGAGGCGGGCGACGAGGCGGGCGCGCGCCGGCTTCTCGAAGCGCTCGTGCACGACGGCGGCCACGGCGATCGAGCCGGCGACGAGCAGCAGCGACGTCCCCCAGGTCCCGAAGACGTCGTACACACCGGCGCGGTAGGCACCGAGCACGAGGAACAGGTGCACGAGGTACAGCGCGTAGCTGATCTCCCCGAGCCACACGAGTGGGCGCAGTGCGAGCAAGCGGCGGGAGATGGCCCCGCGCTCGAGGGCGACGACGAGGATCGCGGCGGTGATCGCCGGCAGGTGGAACCAGCTCGTCCCGAGCGTGCTGGGCAGCACGTGCGATGCCGCGAGCGCCCAGACGAGCGGGGACAGGCAGGTCGCGGCGAGCACCGCCGCCTCGATGAGGGTCCACACGCGGCTCGATCGCTCCGGCCGGGCCGGTCGCCCCTCGAGCGTCGCGCGCTGCGTCCCCTGCACCACGATGAGCCCGATCGCGACGCCCACGACGAAGTCGGTGAGGCGCACTGCCGGGAAGACCCGCACGAGCCAGTCGCCGCGGTCGAGCGAGCCGGCGGCGAGTGCGACGCCGCCGAGCAGCACCCACGACCCGGCCGCGAGCAGGGCCAGCTGCGCGACGCCCCAGCGGAGTCGGTGCACGAGCAGCGCCGCGAGGGCCGGGAACAGCACGTAGAACAGCGCCTCGCACGACAGCGTCCAGCTCGGCGCATTGAACGTGTCGGAGATGCCGTCGCTGCCGCCCCACGGCACCCATGCGTGCAGCAGCGTGAGGTTGAGCGCGCCCTGCCACGCCGTGGTGAACAGGCCGCTCGCGCTCGCGCCCACCTTGAGCAGCGCGAGCGGGACGAACAGCGCGAACATGACGGCGTGCAGCGGCCACACGCGGGCGAACCGCGCGGCGAGGAATCGGCGCGTCGTGGCGCGACGGCGCTCGGGATCGGGTGTCGAGAAGGCGCGGTGGTAGCACCAGGCGAGGATGAATCCCGAGAGGACGAAGAAGAACGTCACGCCGACGTGCCCCTGCGTGCCCCAGGCGAGGTACCACGTCGCCCCGCGGTCGGCGTTCTCCCCCTGTGAGTACAGGAGCCCCTCGTTGATGAGGTGGTGCACGACGACGTAGAGCGCGGCGAAGAAGCGCAGTGACGTGAGCGCCGGCAGCTCGCGCCGGGCGACCTCCACGTACGCCCCGGCCGCGTCACGCGGCTGGTGCCAGTGCGACAGCGCCGGTGGTGTCGCCACGACCTCGAGAAGGGGGGCCTCCTCCGGGAGCGGATCGACGCTGGGCTGCGGGTGATGGGCCATCCCCCGCGCTATCGGCCCGGCCCCGGGGGACCTGTAGCCCGCGGCCCGCGCACCCGCGCGTGGCCCGGTAGGTTCGACGCATGGAATCCGACGCCGTCACCACCACCTCGCCCTTCGCGCCCGCCGACGACCCGCGCATGGCCGCAGCCATCGAGCGCGCACGCGCCGACCGCGAGTGGACGGAGGGCCGCCTGTTCGACCTGCTGCGCATCCCGAGCGTGTCGACCCAGCCCGAGCACGCCGCGGGCTGCCGCGCCGCCGCCGAGTGGCTGCGCGAGGAGCTCGAGGCCGCCGGGCTCAACGACGCCGCCGTGCTCGAGACGGGCGGGCACCCCGTGGTCTACGCCGAGTGGCTCGGCGCACCGGCGGGCGCGCCCACCGTGCTGCTCTACGGGCACTACGACGTGCAGCCGCCCGATCCGATCGACCTGTGGCACACCGCGCCCTTCGAGCCCACCGTGCGCGACGGTGCGGTGTTCGCGCGCGGCGCGGCCGACGACAAGGGCCAGCTGTGGGTGCACGTCGCGGCGCTGCGGGCGATGCTCGCGCACGGCGACGACCTGCCAGTGAACGTGAAGGTGATCTTCGAGGGCGAGGAGGAATCGGGCTCCGAGAACCTCGACGCCTTCGTGGCGCGCGAGCGCGAGCGCCTGGCGTGCGACGTGGTGCTCGTGTCCGACACGCACATGCTGTCGGCCGAACAGCCCTCGATCGTGGCGAGCCTGCGCGGCATGGCCTACTGCGAGGTGCAGGTGGACGGCCCGGCGCACGACCTGCACTCCGGGATCTTCGGCGGCGCGATCCGCAACCCCGCCGAGGCGCTCGTGCACCTGCTGGCGCAATGCAAGGACCCGGTCACCGGCCGCATCCTCATCCCCGGGTTCTACGACGGGGTGATCGAGCCCTCGGAGACGGAGCGCGCCGCGCTCGAGCAGGTCGGTTTCTCCGACGACGAGTTCCGGACGGACGCGGGTGTCAGTCGCACGTGGGGCGAGGCGGGCTGGACGGTCTACGAGCAGATCGGTGCCCGCCCGACGTTCGAGATCAACGGGATGTGGTCGGGCTACATCGAGCCGGGTGCCAAGACGGTGCTGCCGGCGACCGCGAACGCGAAGGTCTCGATGCGGCTCGTCGCCGACCAGGGCTGGGAGCGGATCTCGGAGCTGTTCGAGGCGCACCTGCAGGCCCTGGCGGCTGACATGCCGGGCGTGGAGCGCGTGACGGTCACCAAGCTGCACGGCGGGCGCCCGGTGCTCGTCGACACGAGCCACCCCGCGATGCTCGCGGCGACGCGCGCACTCGAGGCGACGTTCCGGAAGGCGCCCGTGTTCACGCGCGAGGGCGGGTCGATCCCCGTCGTGGCCACCTTCGCCACTGAGCTGGGCGCGCCGACGGTGCTCATGGGCTTCGGCCTGCCCGACGACCGCCTCCACTCCCCCAACGAGAAGTTCTCGCTCAACCAGCTGCACCTCGGCGTCGAGGCCAGCATCGCCTTCTGGCATT
>JAOPYS010000223.1 GCA_025964465.1 Thermoleophilia bacterium | reverse complement strand
GGTCGTCGGGGCCGGCGACGTCGATGCTGATCGCGCGCTGCTTGGCGTAGGTCGCGCCGTAGTAGACCGTGTGCTGCTTGGTGAGGACGAACTGGCTGAGCCGCGGGCGCAGCGCCATCACGTCCGGGGCGAAGCCCCACTCGGCGCGCTCGACGGTGCGACGCACGGGCCGGCGGATCTCCTTCGCCAGCACGTCGATCGGCCCGATCCTGCGGATGGGGAAGGCGCACGCGGAGGCCGCCGACGGCGCCACGAGCACGAACACGAGCACGAGTGCGAGCAGGGATGTGGGGCGGTGGGCCATCGACCCGCCTATCGGCTCGCCGCATGCGGGACGTGAGCCCCCCAGATGGGTCATGGGCCGTCGGCGGCAGCGGTGTAGCGCACGACGGCATCGAGCCCGCGACCGGGCCCGCGGCGCAGCCACGCGCGGCCGCCGTCGACCTCGGCCAGGCGGCGCACGATCGAGAGCCCGAGGCCGAACCCGCCACCCACGCCCGCGGACCGCGGCCGCTCCGACGTGGAGTGGAAGCGACGGAACACCGCCTCGAGCTGGTCCTCGGGCAGGCCCGGCCCCTCGTCCACGACGTGCAGCTCGACGCCGTCGCCGTCGCGGGCCCCGATCACGCGCACGGAGCGCCCCTCGGGCGTCAGGGCGAGGGCGTTGTCGATGTAGTTGTCGAGCACCTGCTCCACGTGCAGCGCCCGGGCGCGCGCCACGAGCCCCGCCGGCACGTCGACTTCGAAGCGCACGCCCGCGCGCTCGGCGCGCTCGCCCCACGCCCGGGCGCGGCCGGCGACCACGGCGGAGAGGTCGGTGGCGGGCGCGGGTTCGGCGGACGAGCGGTCGGCGCGCTCGAGCACGAGCAGCGACTCCACGAGCGCGGCGAGCCGCTCCAGGTCCGCGGCGGCCCGCTCGACGTCCGAGCTCGCGGTCGCCACGTCGCCGGAGGCGAGCCCGTGGGCGACGTTGTCGAGGCGCAGGGTCAGCGCGTGCAGCGGCGTGCGCAGCTGGTGCGAGGCGTCGGCGGTGAACTCACGCTGCGCCTGGAGCGTGCGTTCGATCGCCGCGACGGAGGCGTTGAGCCGCGTCGCGACGGCGCGTACCTCGGCGGGGCCACCGTCCTCGTCGGCCCGGGCGGCCAGGTCGCCGCGCCCGACGTCGTCGGCGACGGAGGCGATCGCCTCGAGCGGCCGCGCGATCCACCGCGCGACGACGATGCCCACGAGCGCCGCCACCGCGAGCACCGCGAAGCTCACCGCGGCGAGCCCGAGCCAGTAGCGCTGGACCCGGTCCTCCAGCTCCTGCGAGGGATAGCTGATGCGCACGGCGCCGAGCGCGCGGCCGCCGCTCGTGACGGGCACGGCCACGAACAGGAGGTCATGGCCCAAGGTATCGGAACCGCGCTCCCCGCTGTCCACGCGCCCGGCGAGCGCTGCCCGCACCTCCGCGCGGCTGGAGAAGTCGCGGCCGAGCCGCACGGTGCGCCCCGCCTCGCCGGTGTCGATGACCGACGTGCCGTTGCCATCGACCACCACGACGCGGGCGCCGTCCTTGTCCGCGTAACCGGCCAGCCGCGTGCGCAGCGTCGCGGCATCGGCGGCCGTCCCCGAGCGCAGCGCGTCGATCGACAGCGACGCCGCCGCGACTGCGTCGCGCTCGAGCCGGCGCGTCAGGTCCGTGCGCTCGGAACGCTGGTTGACGATGCCGAGCGGGATGACGAGCAGCGCGAGCACCACGAAGGCGAACGCGAGGAACCCGAGCAGGAGCCGCCGCGTCACGGGGACGGCACCAGGCGGTAGCCGATGCCGCGCACCGTGTCGATGCGCACGCGCTCGCCGAGCTTGCGGCGCAGCGACGCGACGTGCACGTCAACGGTCTTGGTGGAGCCCGTCCAGCTCGTCTCCCACACGTCGGCCAGCAGCTGGTCACGCGAGCAGGCGGCGCCCGGGCGACGCACGAGGTAGGCCGCGAGCGCGAACTCCGTGGGCGTGAGGTCAACGACCTCGCCCGCCACGCGCACGAGGTGAGCGCGCTCGTCGACCTCCAGCTCGCCGCTACGAATCGGGGCAGCGTCGGCGCCTGTGCCCACTGCCGCTTCCACAGCCTCCACGGGGGCTCGACGGCGCATCACGGCGTTCATGCGCGCGAGCAGCACGCGCACGCCGAACGGCTTGACCAGGTAGTCGTCGGCGCCCAGCTCGAGGCCGAGCACGGTGTCGATCTCCTCCCCACGCGCGGAGACGATGATGATCGGCACGTCGCCGCGGGCGCGCAGGGCGCGGCACACGTCGAAGCCGTCCATGTCGGGCAGGCGCAGGTCCAGCAGCACGAGCTCGAAGGGTGGCGCGGCGTCCGCGTGAGCGGCGAGGGCGGAGGTGCCGTCGGGCGCATGCACGACGTCGTGGCCCTCGCGGCCGAGGGCGACCACGAGCGGCTCGGCGATCGACGGCTCGTCCTCCACCAGCAGTACGCGCATGGGGAGGACTGTACCTCGCGGAGCGCTGCGCGGAGGGCTGGATCCCGGCGTCGAGCAGGGACTTTGCCAAACCTTGGCCGAACGCACCCCGATCCCTTCGTGAGCGCTCGCCCCCCGCTTGCCTGCGCCCCCTACCGTGGTGAACGAACCCCCGGGGCGAACGCCTCGGACACCACCTCAGGAGGAAACACCATGCATCGCAAGCACCTGGTCATCCCAGCCGCGCTCCTCGCCGGTACCGCACTGCTCGGCGGACGCGCCGCCATCGGTGCGCTCCCGTCCGGCGGGTCGGAATCCGCCGCGTCGCGCACGCCGATCGTCGCCACCACCGACGACACGCCGGCGACCACGACGCCGGCCACGACCCCGGCCGCCGGCGACGACGCCCTGACCCGCCGCTCGCACCAGCTCGGCGCGGTGCAGCGGCGGCTGAACGCGGCGGCTGATCGCCAGCGTGGCCGTCGGGCCCGCGCGGCAGCCGCACGTGCGGTGCCCGCAACGCCTGCCGTTCCTGGCACGACGTCGGCGGTGCCCGCAACTCCGGCAGTGCCGGCGCCGCACGGTGGCGGCGGTCGCGACCACCCGGAGGACGACGGCACCGTGGAGCACGCGGCCGGCGATGACGGCGTCCACCACACCGGTGAGGCCGAGGCCCCCGGCGAGGTGCACGGCGGCCAGGGCGGCGGCGCGCCCGAGGCCGGTGACGACAACGGCGGCGGCGGGTCCGACGACGCGGGCTCCGGTCACGGGGGCGGCGGCGGTGACGACGACTGACGCACCATGGTCGTCCGGGCCTGGGTCGCCGCCACCTCGGCGGCGACCCTCGCCGTTCCTCGTCGTGCTGCGCGCCGGCAGCGACCCGCCACGCGACCGCGCGTGGCACGATCCCCTGCGGAGGCACCACCGTGAAGCGACCCAACATCCCCCGAACCGCCGTCTGGATCCTGGCCGCGCTTGCCGTGCTGGCGCTCGTCGCGGCGGGCGTGGCGGTCAACGTGCGCGCCCTCACGGGCGGCAGCGACGATGCCGCCGGCTCGCTCTCCTCCGTCTACGACTCCCCGGCGACGCCGGCTGGGTCCACCGCCCCCGCAGCGGCGCCGAAGCCGGCGCTCACCGCCGCGCAGGCCGCCGTGCGCGCGCGCCGGGTCGCCGCGGCAAAGCGGCGCGCCGCAGCCGCGGTCACCGCGCCGCGCCCCCGGGTCACAACCCCGGCGCCCGCCCCTCGAACGCCGGCCCCGGTGGCCAGGCCAGCCCCGGTGGTGACGCCACCCCCGCCCGTCGACGACCACGGCGGAACTTCCGGTGGCAGCGGCAGCAGTGGTGGGAGCGGCAGCGGCAGCGGCGGCCACGGCGCCGACGACTGACCGCCGGCCCCCGCGGCCCTCTAGGATCCCTGCATGACGCAGGCTGCCGAGCACCCGACGCCCACCGAGCTCACCACCGACGCGTCGCGGGCGCTGTTCGAACGGGCCGTCACCGTCACGCCCGGCGGCGTGAACTCCCCCGTCCGCGCGATGCGCTCGGTCGGACGCGACCACCCGATCTTCCTCACGCGCGGCGAGGGGTCGACCGTCTGGGACGCGGACGGCAACGAGTACGTCGACTGGGTCCAGAGCTGGGGCGCGCTGCCGCTCGGGCACGTCGACCCCGACGTGCGCGCCGCCATCGTCGAGGCGTCCGCGCTCGGCACCTCGTTCGGCGCGCCCACCCCGGCCGAGGTCGACCTCGCCGAGCTCGTGGTCGATGCGGTGCCCTGCGCCGAGCAGGTGCGGTTCTGCTCCTCCGGCACCGAGGCGACGATGAGCGCACTGCGCCTCGCGCGCGCCGCGACCGGCCGCGACGCCGTCATCACCTTCGCGGGCAACTACCACGGCCACGCCGACCCCTTCCTGGCCACCGGCGGCTCGGGCCTCGCGACGCTGTCCATCCCGGCGAGCCCAGGCGTGCCCGCGGCCACCGCCGAGCTGACTCTGCAGGCGCGGTACGGCGATCTCGACTCGGTCCGCGCGCTCGCGCACGAGAGCGTGGAGGCGAACCGGCCGATCGCCGCGATCATGCTCGAGCCTGTCGCTGCCAACATGGGCGTCGTCGAGCCGACGGTCGAGTTCCTGCGCGGGCTTCGCGCGCTGTGCGACGAGCTCGGCGCGCTGCTCGTGTTCGACGAGGTGATCAGCGGGTTCCGCGTGGCGTGGGGCGGCGCCCAGGAGCGCTTCGGTGTCACGCCCGACCTCGCGACCTACGGCAAGATCATCGGCGGCGGCCTGCCGGTCGGCGCGTTCGCCGGCCCGCGCTCGCTCATGGAGCTGCTCGCCCCCGTCGGCCAGGTGTACCAGGCCGGCACGCTGAGCGGCAACCCGCTCGCCATGGCCGCCGGTCTCGCGCAGCTGCGCGCCCTGCGCGACCGCGACGCCTACACGGTGCTGGAGGAGCGCGGCGCGCGCCTCGAGGCGGCGCTGCGTCGCGGCGCCGAGGAGGCCGGCGTGCACGCGGCGGTGTCACGCGTCGGCTCGCTCGCCACGCTCTTCCACCTCGCAGCCGACGACGCCGCCGCGCCCCGCGACTTCGTCGATGCCGGGCGCCTCGACACGTCGCGCTTCGCCTGCATGCACGCGGGCTGCCTGCTGCGCGGGCACTACCTGCCGGCGTCGCAGTTCGAGGCGCTGTTCGCCTCCACCACGCACACCGACGCGATGATCGAGTCACTCGGCGACGCCGTGCGTGACGCACTCGCGGGCGAGCCCGCCTCGTG
>JAOPYS010000221.1 GCA_025964465.1 Thermoleophilia bacterium | reverse complement strand
TGACGGGCACGTCGGCATCTACGTGGGTGGCGGCAGCTTCGTGCACGCGCCGCACACGGGCGACGTGGTCAAGGTCACGTCGCTCTCCGACTACGGCATGGCCCACGCCCGACGCGTGTAGGGTTTCCGCACGAGCGGCCGGTCCCGGGGGCCGCGCCGACCTCGACCTGGGGCACCCGTTGCGACGTCGAGCGATCGTCATCACCACCGTCCTGGCCCTCGCCACAGGGGTGGTCGTCGTCGGTGCCGTGGCGCGTCACCACGACGCCGG
Organism: Thermoleophilia bacterium; assembly: GCA_025964465.1. Taxonomy (GTDB): domain Bacteria; phylum Actinomycetota; class Thermoleophilia; order Gaiellales; family SKUG01; genus JAGQUL01. The sequence continues at coordinate 10,791 of JAOPYS010000221.1, read as the reverse complement.
GTCGCGCCGGGGGAGCGGTGCGACGCGCGCCCCCGCAGCCACGACCGACCACGCGCACGCAGCCTCGGGCGACGACATGGCCGGCATGGACATGCCCGCCGCCGGGTCCGCGCAGGGCACGGCGGCGAGCAACGAGCACTTCTCCCTCGAACTGCTCACCCCGAAGGTGGACCTCGCCGGGTCGAGCGTGCAATTCCGCATCGTGGGGCGTCATGGCGGCGTGCTGCGCGACTACACGCCCGAGTACACGAAGCGGCTGCACCTCGTCCTCGTGCGCCGCGACTTCACCGGGTACCGGCACCTCCACCCGACGCTCGATGCCGACGGGACGTGGGCGACGCCCGTGCGCTTCGGCGCACCCGGCCGATATCGCCTCATCGCCGACTTCACGCCCGAGGGCGGCGACAAGACCGCGCTTGCGACGGACCTCATCGTCGGGTCCGGCTCGGCGCCAACGATCGAGCTGCCGGCGTCGTCCGCCACCGACCACGTCGACGGCTATACCGTCACGCTCTCGACCGAGGACATCCGGGCGAAGCACGAGGGCTCGATGTTCGTCGACGTCGAGGCGGCCGGGCGCCAGGTCGAGCTGCAGCCGTACCTCGGCTCGCTGGGGCACACCGTCGTGCTGCGGACGACGGACTTCGCCTACCTGCACGTCCATCCGTTCGGTGGGCCCTCCCACGCCGACAGCGTCCGCTTCGACGTCACGCTGCCGTCCTCCGGCACGTACGTGGTGTTCACGCAGTTCCAGGTGGACGGGGTCGTCCACACGGCCCGATTCGTGCTCGACGCCGCAGGCTAGGGCTCCCCGTGTGGTGGATCGACCGTCGAACGGCCCGATCGCGACGCATGAAGTGACGGGCCCGGGGCATACACTGATGTGCGCCCGATGCCGACGCGATCGCGTCCGGGGTCGCGTCGCACTCCCGGGGAGACCGCCGCATGGGGAAGATCGTCGACATCAGCGAGGGCGACCGCCGACGGCGCACGCGCGAGAACCGCGTCGCCTCGGGCGAGCAGGCCCGACCCGGCAAGACGGCGCTCGTCCTGACCGGTGGCGGGTTCACCGGCGGCGTGTACCAGATCGGTGCGCTGCGGGCGATCGACATGCTCGGCGTCAACACGTCGGTCAACGACTTCGACATGGTCGTCGGCACGTCGTGCGGGGCGTTCATCGGCTCGCTCATCGCCAACGGCGCGCGCCCCGAGGACATGATGGCGCTGCTCGACGGCAAGGAGGTGCCCGGCTACGAGCCGCTCGAGCTGGAGCGCCTGCTCAAGCCCAACTGGAAGGGCCTGCGCAACAGCGCGATGCGCCTGCCGCTCGACGCGGCCCGCATCGCCAAGGACGTGGCGCTCAACATCCGCAACCTGTCGCTCGTCGACGCGCTCGCCATGTTCTCGGACCTGGCGCCCGGTGGCTTCTACTCGCTCGAGGGCATGGCCGAGATGCTCGAGCGCCAGCTGCAGCGCGACGGCTGGAGCAACGACTTCCGCGAGGTCGGCAAGGAGCTGTACATCGTCGCGACCGACCTCGACACGTGCGAGCCGGTGGTGTTCGGCGAGGCCGGCTGGGACGACGTGGAGATCTCGCGCGCGACCGCTGCGAGCGCCGCGCTGCCGCTCGTGTACCAGGGCATCCGCATCCGCGGGCGCGAGTTCGTCGACGGTGGGCTGCGCAGCTTCGCCAACGTGGAGACCGCGGTGGAGAAGGGCGCGAAGCTCGTCGTCATCGTCAACTCGATCGTGCCGTTCGGCAACGACCGCCTCGCGCCCACCAAGGCGGGCGGGCGCCCACGGCGCATCAGCGACATGGGCCTGCACATGGTGGGCTCGCAGATGCTCAAGTGCCTGGTCTGGAACGCGCTGCACGAGCGGCTGGAGCACTGGCGCCACATGCACCCGGACGTGGACTTCATCCTCATCGAGCCGCGGCGCGACGACGAGCTGATGTTCTCCACGCAGATCATGAACGTCTCGCAGCGCGTGCAGATCGCGCGGCACGGGTTCGAGAGCGTCACCGAGCAGCTCGCCAGCGACTTCGAGCACTACCGCGAGGTGTGCGCCCGGCACGGCATCGAGATCAGCCGCCGTGGCGTGATCAAGAACCTCGCCGAGGACACGCGCTCCGACAGCACCACGGCGCGCTGGAAGAAGATCCTCGAGCGTGGTGCCAACACGCGCGCAGCGCGATAGCCGGCGGTCCAGCCCTTCCGGGTATGGGCAGGCGTCAGGCGACGGGTGACGCGGGCGTGGGTGCGTCCCAGCCGAACCCGGGCTGGCCGGCGGGCACGGTGACCGGGCCGAGCGGCAGGTCGGGCGTGGCCGGCGTGGCGCCGTGGAACATCGCGGGCGCGCAGTCGTTGGGCGCGTCCGGGAAGCACAGGCTCGCGATCGACTGCACCTGGGTGCGGCCGATGCCCAGCTCGAACTGCCCACCCGCGTAGCACGGCAGGCCCTCGGCATCGCAGAGCATGATGGTGCCGAGCAGCCGCTCCAGGCTGCCGAAGCGTGACGGCTTGATGTTCACCGCGCCCGGGCGAAGGTCGCTGAACGCGGCGGTCGATCGCTCGAGGCCGGGCACGTCCTGTGGCGTGGTGATCGGGTAGTCCCACGCCAGTCGCGCGAACGCTCCCTCGTCGAAGGCGTCGCGCACCGCGTCGTCGAGGCGTGCGTCCTCGAGGAGCGCCTCCGGCAGCCCCTGCGCGACCGCCTGGTACAGCGTCGGCGGGTAGTCGTTGCTGATCCAGTCGCCGTGGTAGAGGCCCTTGAAGTCGACCGTCGAGACCGCGCCCGGGTGGGCGGCGAGGTCGCCGACCAGCTCGTGGTCCCAGTCCATCGACGTGTCCAGCTTGAAGGTGATCGTGGGGTCGAGCTCGAGCCAGCGATCCACGACCTCGGCGGTCGGCGGGTCACCCAGCCCCATCGACAGCGACACGCGCACCGGCCGCCACGGCTCGCCCACCAGCTCGGCCAGGTCGCAACCGCGCTGGCGCAGCGCCAGGTCGAGCGCCGCGCTCTCCACGGCCCACCGGTGGAACCCCGGCTTGTCGCTCATCCTCGGGTCCTCCGGGACGAGCGGGTCGAGCGTCTCGAGGTGCTCGGAGAGCGACCCCATCGTCCAGCTGCCTGCCAGGTCGAGCGCTGCGTAGATCCCGGGCAACGCGGCCTGCGTGTCGCTCGAGTAGGAGACGTCCTCCCCGCGCCCGGTGTGCCCGCGCCCGCGCAGCTCCACCGTGGTCGTCGTGCGCCCCGCCGGCAGTCGCCCCTGCGACGTCGCGAGGCCCTCCACCTGCACCGGCAGCGCGAGGATGGCGTCGAGCAGGCGCCCGGCCATCCCGGCCCGGTTGGTCCACGTCCTCACGGTGTGCGCGGGGTGCGTCGCCATGTCAGGCCGTCACCTTCGGGGCGTCCTGCAGCGCGCCGATGCGCGGGTCGGTGATCGCTTCGACGTCGGCGGCGTCGGCCGCGTACATCTCCTCGATCCACTGCCCGTAGCGCTCGACCACGACCTTGCGCTTGAGCTTGAGCGACGGCGTCAGCTCGCCCGTCTCGGTGGTGAAGTCGATCGGCAGGATGCGGTAGCGCTTGACCTGCTCGACCCGACCGAGCCCGGCGTTGACCTTGGTGAACGCCTCGCGCAGCAGCTCCTGCACCTCCGGGCGGGCGATCGCCTCGTACGTGTCGGTCGGCAGCCCGTTGCCCTCGCAGAACGTGCGCAGCTCGTCGGGGTCGAGCGTGACGAGCGCCGTGATGTAGGGCTTCTTGTCGCCGAAGACCAGCGCCTGCGAGACGTACTGCGTCGCCTTCAGCGCGTTCTCGATGTTGGCGGGGGAGATGTTCTTGCCGCCCGCGGTGACGATGAGGTCCTTCTTGCGGTCGGTGATGTAGAGGAACCCCTGCTGGTCGAACTCGCCGATGTCACCCGTGTGCAGCCAGCCCTCCGGGTCGAGCGTCTCGCGGGTGGCCTCGTCGTTGTCGTAGTAGCCCTGGAACACGACCTTGCCCTTGACGAGCAGCTCGCCGTCGGAGGCGACCTTCGCCTCCGTCCCCTCGAAGAGCTTGCCGACGGAGCCGAGGCGGAAGTCGTCGGGGTGGTTGACCGCGATGGCCGTGGTGGACTCGGTGAGCCCGTAGCCTTCGACGATGATGATGCCGCAGGCGAGGAAGAACTCGCCCACCTCGCGGCTGAGCGGTGCGCCGCCGGAGATGAACAGGCGCATCTTCCCGCCGAAGCGCGCGTGGATCTTGGCGAACACGAGCTTGTGGAAGAGCGCGTACTGGGCGGCGAGCACGGGCGGGACGCGGCGCCCACGTTGGACGTACTTGCCGCGGAGCGTGCCGACGCGCATGGCGCGGTCGATGAGCTTGCGCTTGGCGCCCGTGGCCTCGTTGAACTGCCCGAGGATGCGGGTGTAGGCCTTCTCGAACACGCGCGGCACGCTGGGCAGCAGCGTGGGCTGCAGCTCGGCGAGGTCGTCCATGAGCGTCGCGATGGTGGTGAAGGCCAGCTCGATGCCGACGCGCGTCGCGGCGAAGTGGGTGACGCGCGCGAAGGTGTGGGCGAGGGGCAGGAACAGGACGATGCGGTCGTCGTCCTCGAACAGGCCCACGCCGCGGTTGGCGGCCTGCTCCGTCATGAACACGTAGTTCTCGTGCGTGAGCATGCAGCCCTTGGGGGGGCCGGTGGTGCCGCTCGTGTAGATGATGGTGGCGAGGTCCTGCGGGGTGACGGTCGCGCCCGCGGCGTGCCACGCCTCGGAGCCGGCGGCGCGGCCGCGCTCCTCGAGCTCGGCGAGGGAGAGCTCGCCTGCGCCGGCGTCCAGCTCGACGCCCGTGGGGTCGAAGACGATGACGGTGCGCAGCTCGGGGAGCTGGTCGCGCTGGTCGCGGATCTTGGCGAGGTGGTGGCGGTCCTCGACGAAGATGACGCTGCCCTTGGCGTTGTCGATGATGTAGCGACACTCGTCGGGCGAGCTGGTCTGGTAGATCGGGACGGTGGTCGCCGCGGTGCCGAGGATGGCGTAGTCGGTGAGCGACCACGCGAGGTTCGACATCGAGAGGATGACGACGCGGTCGTCCGGCTGCACGCCCAGCTCGAGCAGCCCGGCGCCGATCGCCTCGACGCGGGCGAGGGCGTCGGCGAACGACGTGTTGCGCCACTCCCCGTCGACGCGTTCCACGTACGCGGTCTTCGCGGCGTTCGTGCGCGCGCTCTCGACGAACATGCCGTGCAGCGTCTCGGTCATCGGTGGATCCCTCTCGGCGTGGTGCGTGGGTGCGTGCGCGCGCCAACCGCGCGCGCGAGCGTCCGTCGCTCAGTCGCCTACCCTCGCACGCGCCATCGCACGCGTGAAACCTCGCCCGCCATCCCCCTCCCCTTCGAGTATGAGGTCGATCGGCCCCCTCAGCGGCACGATCGACCTCATAGTGGGGGAGGTGTGGGGGGAGTCAGACGGGGTTGTCGGCGTCGAGGAATACGTGACGCACGCCGAAGTGGCCGGCGAGGTGCTCGCCGAGCGCGCGGATGCCGAACACCTCGGTGGCGTGGTGGCCGCCGGCGAGCAGGGTGATGCCCAGTTCGCGCCCGAAGGCCTGCGTGTCCTCGCGCGGCTCGCCGGTGAGGAACACGTCGCAGCCGAGGGCCGCGGCGTCGGCGATGTTGGAGGCCGACCCGCCGGAGCAGACCGCGACGCGGCGCACGCGGTCGGGGCGGACACCGAGCACGAGCGGTGCGCGGCCACCCAGCACGGACTGCACGCGGGCCACGAAAGCGTCGAACGGCTCGCCGTCGCCCGAGACCTCCCCGACCAGTCCGATCGCCCGGCCGCCGTGCTCGGCGAACGGCTCCCCGGTGCGCGACAGCTCGAGCGCGTCGGCGATGAGCGCGTTGTTGCCGAGCTCGGGGTGCGCGTCGAGGCAGAGGTGGTAGCCGGCGAGCGTGATGCCGCCGCGGAACAGCACCTCGAGCCGGTCGCGCAGGACGGGGTCGACCACCTGGGACATGCCCTTCCAGAACAGGCCGTGATGGCACAGCAGCAGCTGGGCGCCCATCGCCTCCGCCCGTTCGAACGCGTCGCGGGTCGAGCTGACGCTCGTGGCGATCGCCTCCACCTGCGTCGCGCGTCCCGCGACCTGCAGGCCGACGGGGCAGAAGTCGCTGAACGCGTGCGCGTCCAGCAGGGTCTCGGCGTGCTCGAGGATCTCGGCGACGGTGGCGGTCATGCGCGGCGGCTACCCGTGGCGCTGCCCCGGCAACCGTGACGGCGTCGTGACGAAGGTGGCACGCATCCGTCACAGAGCGCGCGCAAGTCGTCACACCTCGCTCGACAGTGTTCTCCCATCGGCGCGCGAATCCGTCGCGCGCCCACCTGAGATGGAGGACAGCCATGAACGTCGTGGCACTCGTAGGCAACCTGGCGACCGACCCCGAGCTGCGCCAGACGGGCAACGGTCGGGCCGTGTGCACGTTCCGGCTCGCGGTCTCGCGGCCGAGCGGCGACCAGGCGGACTTCCTGACCGTGGTCGCGTGGGAGCGGCAGGCGGAGGTCTGCAAGGAGTACCTGTCGGTCGGTCGTCGCGTCGCGGTGGACGGCCGCCTGCACCACTCGGTCTGGGACGCGGAGGACGGCACCAAGCGCAGCAAGGTCGAGGTGGTCGCGCATCGCGTCGAGCTGCTCGGCGGTGGCCCGCGCAAGGAGGCGTCGACCCCCGCGCCCGACGAGGACTTCGCGCCGGCGATCGACATGCCCGCGGAGGAGCTCGCCCTCGCCTGACATCCGGGTGACACCACCCCCCGGACCCGACGCGCGGCGGTGACACGACGGCCTGTCACCGCCGCGCGAATCGGGTCTGCCGCACGCCCCATCAGGACGAAAACGTGACCGCAGCGTCAACTCTGCGAAAATCGTGCATGCGTTGTTGCATGCCGGTCCTTCGCCTGCGAGACTGCGTCCAGCACGGTTGGTATCTGGGGAGACGCCGCCGCTGCAACCACCTTGGGGAAAAGGGGACCCACCATGTGGGGGATCACTGCACGCGGGGCTCGCCTGGGGGAAGGGCGAAGAACGGGACGCATGCTGCACACCGGGCTGGCCCGGATCGCGGTACGCGGACCACTCGAACACGCCGTCCTCGACATAGCGGGGGAGCTGGACTTCAGCGCGTCGTCGCGCGCCGTCGAGGTCGTGCAGCGGGTGCCGCACCGCATCGTCTCGATCGACCTCGCCGGGCTCGAGTTCGTCGACGCCGAGGGTGCCCGCGCGATCGAGCGCATCCGCTCCGACCGCAAGCGCATGCACGGCGAGCGCCCGGCGCTCATCGGTGTCGCACCTGCGGTGGAGCGCACCATGCGCCTCGTCCGCACGCGCGAGCGCCAGCTCGTCTCGGGCTGAGGCGTCAGCGCGCGAGGCGCGCGGCCCAGTCGGCCGGCGCGTCCACGTCGATCTCCAGCGGATAGGTCGGGCAGATGCGCTCGGCGATGCGCCATGACGGACGCCCCTTCAGGGCCGCCGCGAAGCTCGGGGCGGCGGCGAGCATCGCGAGGTTCGGCGCGATCTGGAAATCGGCGACGTTCGGCGTCTCCGAGCCGAGCACGCCCTCCTCGACGAGCGCGTCGAAACCGTCGAGCAACTCGGCCATGCGCGTGAGGTCCGAGTCGAGCCGGGCGCGGCTCGCGCCCTTGCCCTTCGACGCGGCGAACACCATCGCTCGCGTCAGGCCGCCGCGCACGACCCCCGGGAAGCGGCCGAAGTTGGCGTCGATGAGGGGTCGGATCACCCCGGGGCGGTCCTGTGCGAGCACGTAGACCGTGCGGCGGGCGGCGTTCTGCAGGCGTTCGCCGTCGTGCTCCGCCGCCAGCACGCGCTCGCGCAGCACCGGGTCTTCGGGCAGCAGGTGGGCGTCGGGGAAGGCCTGGGCGATCCATGACGCGATCGGCCGCGTGCCCTGCACCTTCAGGTGCGTGCCGACGCGGATCGCCGGCACCGTCTCCCGCGAGAAACCACGCAGGCGCATGCCGAGCGCGTGTGGGCCCGGCTTCACCCGGTGCTCGCGGTAGGCCACCCCGGCGTGCTCGAGCAGCAGTTCGGCCGTGAGGCAGGCGTTGGAGCCCGGGAACCCGTAGAGCGTGACGTCATCCATGGACCCACCCTGACACACGAACGCGGGCCGGTTCCCGGAGGAACCGACCCGCGTTGACCACTATCGGGCTGCCGAGATTCGAACTCGGGGCCTCTCCGACCCGAACGGAGCGCGCTACCAGACTGCGCCACAGCCCGTGGCAAGGGTCGATGATACCGGATCGGGGTCCCGTGCAAACCCCGGATCGCGACGCGGCTCAGAGCGGCTTGAACGACGCCCGGTCCAGCACGTCGACGAAGGCGCGCGCCGGCACCGACTCGTCCGGCATCACGTCGACGCCCATGATCTCCGGCACCAGCACCCGCAGCGTGGCCTCGATGCCGTGCCGGATCGTGATCTCGCTCATCGGGCAGCCCACGCAGGCGCCCGACAGCTGCACGATGGCGATGGAGGAATCCTCGATCTCGACCAGCCGCACGTCGCCGCCATCGGCCTGGATGTGCGGGCGCACGCGCTCGAGCGCCTCCTCGACCCGGTCGAAGAGGGGGCCCGACGTCTCGATGAGCGCCTCGTCCTCCATGGCGCACACGATACTCGACGGTGCCGTGGCCGGGGCCGACCACGCCCGCGTCCGGCTCCGGCCCCAGCTCGTCATCGAACGGCCGGCCCGTCCGCCGGTCCCGGTACCGTCGCACCCATGCGCATCGCCCCGTCAGCCACCACGACCTTCGCCGACCCCGTCCCGGCCGCCGCCGGGTCGTGGACCAACCCGGCCGCATCGGCCGCGCTGCGCAGCACCGCCGACCTGCTCAAGGACGTCGAGGACGGCATCGTGCGCAACTTCAAGAACGCCGGGCTCGTCGCGTCGTACGCCGCGGACCTGCGCTCGACCTCCGAGATCATCGATGCCGCCACCACGGCGATCTCCACGGACGACAGCAAGGAGAACGACGCGTTCCTCCAGCTGCTGGAGAACGCCGGCGGCAGCGTCTCGCACGCCCAGGACCGCCTCTCGTCGGCCGACCTCGTCTCGACCTGGCCGCTCGAGCGCGGCGACATCCTCGCGGCCGTGCGCCGCGCGAAGGCGATCAGCTCGAACGTCGCCGACCAGCTGGACCCGCGCTCCACCCGCGTCGTCGGCTGACGACCGACGTCCTCATCATCGGATGAGGGGGCGTAGGGTCGGGGCATGGCCTTCCACCCCCCGCGCCTCGGCGCACCAGACCGTTCCTCCGAGTCGCTGCGCGTCGCGTGCGTGCAGCTGGCGTCCGACCACGACGTCGACGCGAACGTCGCGCGGGCGGAGATCGGCGTGCGCGAGGCGGCGGAGCGGGGCGCCCGGCTGGTCGCGCTGCCGGAGAAGTGGAACGCGATCGGCGGGCCGGAGCTGCTGCACGCGGCGGCGGAGCCGATCGACGGGCCGACGATCACGCGCGTGCGGGGCTGGGCCCGCGAGCTGGGCTGTTGGATCCTGGCGGGCAGCACCGTCATCAGCGAGCCGGGCGAGCACAAGCTGCGCAACCTGAGCGTGCTCGTGGACCCGGCCGGCGAGCTGCGCGCGAGCTACGCCAAGATGCACATGTTCGACGTCGAGGTGGCCGGCGTCTCCTACCGCGAGAGCGACGCCGAGCGCCCGGGGGACGAGATCGTCGTGACGGAGGTCGACGGCGTCCCGCTCGGCATGACGGTCTGCTACGACCTGCGCTTCCCCGAGCTGTACCGGATCCTCGCGCTGCACGGTGCGCGCATCATCACCGTGCCGGCGGCGTTCACGCTCATGACGGGTCGCGACCACTGGGAGGTGCTGCTGCGCGCCCGCGCCATCGAGAACGGCTGCTTCGTCATCGCGCCCGACATCATCGGCGACCACGGCGAGGGCAAGGTCTCCTACGGGCACTCGATGATCGTCGACCCGTGGGGGACGGTGATCGCCCGGGCGGGCGACGCCGAGTGCGTCATCGTCGCCGACCTCGACCTGGGTGCCGTCGACCGCGTGCGCGCCTCGATCCCGTCGCTCGCCAACCGGCGCGGCGAGGTCTACCGCTGGCCTGCGGACGTATCGTGACGTGGGGGCCGGTTACGTCACGAATCGCCTGCGGGCGAGTCGCTGCGGACGCCGTCGACGACGTAGGGCGACGCCGGCATGCGCCGGTCGGGCGCGCCGGGCACGGGCAGCACGGCGCCGCGCGCGGCCACCTGCGGGTGTTCGCCGACCTCGCGGGGGTGCAGCACGCGGCACACGCACGCACCGCCCCCGTCGGGCCCGACGAGCAGCGCCTCCCACTCGGCGGCCGGGCGCGCCGCGAACACGGCGTCGAGCTCGGCGCGCAGGTCGCCCTGCGCCGACGGGTCGTACTGGCGCTCGACCAGCTCGGGGCGTCCGATCGCCGCGGCGAGCGTCGCGAAGAACTTGGGCTCGATCGGCCCGACCGCGAGCCACGCGCCGTCCGCGCAGCGGTAGGGGCGGTAGCTCGCGAGGCCCCCGGTGAGCATCCCTTCACCGCGCCCTGCGCCGGCCGGCTCCTGCGCGCCGGGCAGGTGCATCGCCTGCAGCGCGAGTGCCGCCTCGGTGAGCGACATGTCGAGCGTGCACCCCTCCCCGGTCGCCGCACGCCGCACGAGCGCCGCGCAGATCGCCGTCGCCGCCGCGAACCCGCCCGCCAGGTCGGCGAGCGGCACCGCCGGCGCCGTCACCTCCGCCGGCGT
>JAOPYS010000338.1 GCA_025964465.1 Thermoleophilia bacterium | reverse complement strand
CGACGGCCGGCCCAGCAGCTCGGCGGCCGTCGCCGCGGCGAACCCGGCGCCGGCACCGGCGATGCCGCCGAGCAGGAGGGCTCCCCCGAGCCCGACCGCATCCGAGAACGAGCCGCCCCCGTGCAGGCTGCCCAGCAGCGGCAGGGCCGCCGCCGTGAATGCGGCCGCGCCGACCCCGACACCGACCAGGCGCTGCACGACCGGGCTGCCCGTGGGATGCGCCCACTCGTACTCACCGGCGAGGCGAGCGCGCTCCTCCTCCAGCCCGTGGACGTGCTCCGTGGTGGCCACGCTCGAACCGCCCGTCGCACCGACCTGCATCCCCATGTCGTCTCCCCCCGTCGATCCCCTGCCGCTCCCTCGACGCGCAGGGGGCGGGCAGCTCGGAGGCGGCACGCGTTGTGGGCCCGACTGTCACGATGTGAACACGGGGCGTGCGAGGCGATCGCGCGCATCCCGCCGCGAGGGCGGGCAGCGGTTCCGCGTCAGGCGGTGGCGGCGGCGCGTGACTCGAGCGCGGAGCGGTCGAGGATGGCGAGGCGGCGACGCCGCACCTCCACCACACCCTCGGCGCGCAGCCCCTTGAGCAGCTCCCCGACGGTCTCGCGGCGGGCGTTGACGAGTTCGGCCAGCTGGAAGTGCGTGAAGGGGCGCTCCATGAGGCGGTGCCCGTCGAGCGTGCCGCGGCCGTACTGCTCGTCGAGCTCGAGCAGGGCCTGGGCGAGGCGACGCTCGACGGTCCAGAAGGCGATCCGTGAGGTGAGCCGGCGACTGCGCTCGAGGCGCGCCCCGACGAGCGCGGTGAGGTTGGCGGCGAAGCGCTGGCTGCGCGCGTGCGCCCAGGCGACGGCGTGCAGCGGGATGGCCACATAGCGCAGGTCGTCCTCCGCCTCGACCTGCAGGTCGGTCGTGGCGTCGCCGGTGAGGCCTGGCTCACCGATGGTGCCGCCGGGGTCGACCAGCTCGACGGTCATGCTGCGTTCGCCGTCGGTGACGAGCGACAGGCGCGCGATGCCGGAGCAGACGATCCACAGCGCGGCGCTGGGCTGGCCCGGTTCGAGCAGCACCGATCCGGCGGGACGGTGCAGCTCGACTCCATGGCGCAGCACGGCGGCCACGACGGATCGGTCGACGCCAGCGAAGATCGGCGCGTCGGCGGGCTCGACGCGGCGGACGAAGCCCTCGACGGTCGCCTCGTGCAGCTCACCGGCGCGGCGTGCGGCTGGTCCTGCGCCCGCAGCGGCGAGCAGGCGCCGCGCGTCGCCCGCGAGGGTGCGCCGGTGCGTGCCGGTGGCGGCACCCGCGGCGGCGAGCAGCAGGCGCCCCGCCTCGAGCGGACGCTCCCGTCGCACCCACTCCTCCGCGACCTCGCGCACCTGGTCGAGCGAGCCGTCGGGACCGATGGCGGCGCGCACGGCGGCGAGCTGGCGCACGGTGAGTCGTGGCAGGCTCCCCCGCAGCTCGACGGATTCGGCGACGAGCGCGTCGATGCGGTCGAGCAGGCCGGTGTCGTTGGTCTCGAGGGCGAGGCGCGCGAGCGGCACTGCCAGTTCGCACAGCAGGAGCGGGTTCGCGTCGTCCGCGGCCTCGAGCAGGCCGGCGATGGCGGCGTCAGCATCGCCCTCGTCCTCGGCCCGCACCGCGTCGAGCGCGAGCACGCGCGTGGCGAGCCAGCCGCCGCGGTCGGCCGCGGCGTCGCGGCGCAGGGTGCCGAGCAGCGCCTCGGTGCGCGGCGTGGTGCCCACTGCCTCGACCAGCGCGCGCAGGCAGGTGGCCCGCACGTACGCGCTGCGGTGCGGGTCGAGGCCGGTGTCCGCCAGGCGGTCGAGCACGTGACGGGCGTCGTGCTCGGCCAGCAGCAGGTCGCCGCAGTTCGTGGCCAGCTCGATCGCGACGGCCTCCGCCTCGAGGATCGGCCCGGCGCGTCGGGCGATGCGGCGGCGCGCGACGAGGTCGTCGAGCGCGACGCGTGCGTCACTGCCGCGCAGCTCGTCGAGCAGCATCATCACGAGGTTGAAGGAGCCGCGGTCGACGGCGTGGTGGTCGCCCGCGACGATCGCCACCGTGACGGCCTCGCGCTGCAGCTCGATCGCGCGCTCGAGGTCGCCGGTCAGCGATTCCACGACTGCATCGCCGAGCAGGGCGAGCGCCTCGAGACGGCGGTCGCCGGCCAGGCGGGCCAGGTGCAGGGCTCGCGCATTGACCTGCGCAGCTTCAGTCAGCTGGTCCGCGTCGATCAGCGCGAGCGCGTGTGCACGGTGCGCCCAGCCACTCGTGTCGCCGCCGATCGACCGTGCGCGATCCAACCAGCGTGCCGAGTCCTCGGCGCCATCGGCCAGGTACGCGAAGTAGCAGCAGCGAGCAGCGTCGTCGCCGCGGCCGGCGCCCTCGAACGCATCGGCAGCCGCAACCCAGCACCGGGAGGCGTCGGCCGATCCTGCGGCGTCGGCCAGTTCGGCCCGCCGCTCACCGAGCTCGGCTCGCGGTACGGGCCCGTCGACGGGGTCGAGCGCGCGCTCCACCAGCGCCCGACCGGCCGTCGGGTCACCGGAGGCCGCGGCGATCTCCGCCGCAGCGAGCAGCTCGGCGATCGGGGCCTCGTCTGGTGGGGTCGGCGCGGACATGTCAGTCCGGTCAGGTCGTGCGCGGCGTGGTCGCGCGCCCGGCGTCGTGCGGGTCCAGCGCGATGAAGCCCGTGCCGGTCCCGCCTCCGGGCGGCGCCGTGCGCAGCCCGCCGTAGCGCATGCCGCGCACGGGATCGAGCGTGAACGGGATGCCGTCACCGCCGCCGGCCAGCGTGATGCCGGACCCAGGCGAGGGCGCAGGGTCGTGCTTCGGCGGCGCGATGTGCAAGGTCGTGAGCCTGATGGCCGGAATGTCCATGTCGATCGCTCCTGCGTCGTGCGCGTTCGCCGCGCCACTCCAAGGAACCGCGTGCCGCCCCACCTGTCAATGCAGATGAGGCCACGCGGTGGCCGCACGACACGCGGTGCTCGGCGATCGGGCGAACCCGATGCCGAGCACCGACATGTCGACGCGGGATGGTTACAGCGTGGCCCCGCCGCCACCGGGCGGGGCGATGTAGCTGCGCTGGATCGCGTACCAGCCGGTCCGCTGCGTGTAGACCCACGAGTAGCCGGCGGCGTACGGGTAGACGTAGACCCAGGTGTCGGCTGCGAGGGTGCGGGACTGCCAGCCGCTCGCGGTCCACTCGTACGCGGGGTAGCGCTCCGGCCGGCACGTCGTCACCGAGCCCGTCCCGATGTCGTAGCCGCAGCTCGTGTAGCCCGACTGCAGCTTCGTCCACCCCTGGAAGTTGGGGCCGACCGAGGACGGCGCGGCGATCGTCGTCGCCGACGCGGTGCCCGCCTGGGTCGCGAGGCTGGCGATGATCGCCACGAGGAGCGCGACGACCACCACCGAGGCGGTTCGTGCGACCCTGCGTCCTGCGTACTTCGTTCCGGTGCTGCCCATGTTCGTGTCCCCCGTGTCCGTGCCGTGGGCCGTGGCCCTGGTGGCGTGCTGTGCTCGTCACCACCGTTGAACCACGGTCTGCGGATCCGCGATGCGAGGTACCTCACACGGAGGAGTGGTTTCGCTCCAGGACGTGGCTCGGCGGGCCCGCCGGGCCCCGACAGCCGGTCGGGGGGCAGCGCTGCGCTGCCGGGAACGGAGGGCGTCGGCGCGGCGCCCACGACGAGGGGAACGCACCATGGCCGTCATCGGCAACCTGGCAGGGGGACTGGCACTGGGCGGAATGGTGGGAGCGGGGCTCGGCACGCTCGCCTCCCTCCCCGACGGCCCCGAGCCGCGACGCGACGACGGCATGACGCCGGCGAACTGGTCGCTCATGGCGAAGGGCGGCGCGGTGTTGACCGTCGGCGGCGGCGTGCTGTTCGGCATGCCGTCACAGGAGGACGCGCTCGAAGCGGTCTTCGAGGGCGGTCGGGGCGGGCCCTCGTTCGGCGCGGGCGTGTTCGGAGCAGCGCTGGGAGCAGGGCTGGCGATCGGCGCCGTGACTGCCTACGGCATGTCCGACTGACACGTCAGTGCTGGACGATGCGCTGCATCTCCTCCACCGTGGTCTGACCCATGATGATCTTGTGGATGCCGTCGTTCCACAGCGTGATCATGCCCTGCGCGATGGCGACCTTCTCGATCTCCTCCGCGCTGGCGTGGGCGATCGCGAGCCGTGCGATCTCCTCGCTCATCAGCATGACCTCGTGCAGGCCCATGCGGCCCTTGTAGCCCTTGCCGGCGCAGCGCTCGCAGCCCTTCGGAGCCTTCAGCGTGAAGGGCTCGGCGTCGAACTGCTGGAGGGCCCACTCGGGGAAGCCCGTGCGCTCCAGGTAGGCGCGGTCCGGCTGCCACTCCTGCGAGCACTTGCACAGCCGGCGCGCGAGGCGCTGGGCCAGCACGCCCAGGACCGAGCTCGAGACCAGGTACGGCTCGATGCCCATCTCGGTGAGGCGCGTGATGGCGCCGGGCGCGGTGTTCGTGTGCAGCGTGGAGAGCACGAGGTGGCCCGTGAGCGCCGCTTCGATGCCGATCGCCGCGGTCTCGTGGTCGCGCATCTCGCCGATCATCACGATGTCCGGGTCGCAGCGCAGGATCGACTTGAGCGCCGCGGCGAAGGACAGGCCAGCCTTGTTGTTGACCTGGACCTGGTTGATGCCCTTGAGGCGGTACTCGACCGGGTCCTCGACGGTGATGATGTTCTTCTCGACATCGTTGATCTCGTTGACCGCGCCGTAGAGCGTCGTCGACTTGCCCGAACCGGTCGGGCCCGTGACGAGCAGGCACCCGTACGGCTGCGTGTAGCAGTGGCGCAGCTTCTCGAGCTGGGCCGGCAGGAACCCGAGGTCGGTCATGTCGAGCATGACGTTCGACTTGTCGAGCACGCGCAGCACGGTCTTCTCGCCGTACACGGTGGGCAGGGACGCGACACGCAGGTCGATCGGCTTGTCGCCGACGCGCAGGCCGACGCGACCGTCCTGTGGCTTGCGCCGCTCGGAGATGTCGAGGCTCGCCATGATCTTGAGGCGGGAGGTGACACCGTTGCGCAGCTTGCCCGGCACGGTGGTGACGTGCTGGAGCACGCCGTCCTTGCGGAAGCGCACGACCATGTCGTCGGCCTGCGGCTCGAAGTGCAGGTCCGACACGCCGTTGACGACGGCCTGCGTGATGATCTGGTTGACGAGGGAGACGGCGGGGGCCTCGCCCTCGGCGTTCTTGATGTCCTCGAGCGGGACGTGCTCGTCGTCCCAGTCGTCGGCGTTGGCGACGGCACCGGAGACGGCGTCGTCGAGCGAGATCATCCGGCTGAGGATGATGTCGATCATCTCGGGCGACGCGACGACGACGCGCACGTCGCGACCGGTCACCAGGCGCAGGTCGTCGAGCGCGAAGACGTTGGTCGGGTCGGCCATCGCGACCAGGAGGCTGCCGCCCTGCTCGCCGATCGGCACGACGTCGTAGCGCGTGCACGTGTCGAACGGGATGAGGCTGAGGGTCTCGCCCGACAGCGCCATCTCCCCCAGGTCGACGTACTCGATCGTGAGTCGACGGGCGAGGGCCTTGGCGATGTCGGTGGCCGAGACGAGGTTCTCGGCGATGAGGACCTTGCCGAGGCGCTGGCCGGTCTCCTTCTGGATGCGCAGGGCGTGCTCGAGCTGGCCCTGGTCGATCATGCCCATGTCGATGAGCACTTCGCCGATGCGCAGCTTCTTGGCCTGCAGCTGCATCGTGGTCGCGCCCTTGAGCCCGAGCGATGCGAGGTCCTTCTTCACGGCGGCCGGCGGGGGCGCCGTCGGGTTCGAGACGCGCTCGGGCTGCGGGAAGGGGTTGTGCACGACGGGCGACGTCGACGGGGCGGGCGGCCCCGACTGGGGTGTCGGTGCGGCGCCGGGAGCCGGTGGCGCGTCGGGCATGCCGACGGGCGCAGCGGGGGCCGGGGCAGCGCCCATCGGGGGTGCGCCGGGGGCCGGGGCGGCACCCATCGGGGGTGCCTGACCAGCCGGCGCGAAGCTCGGCTGGGCGAGCCCGCCGGGCGGCGGGGTCGGGGCGACGGGAGGCTGCATGGTCGGCGGCTGCGCCGGAGCGGCGGGGGGCTGGGCCGCGGGGGGCTGCGCCAGGGCCGGGGGCGGCATCGGCGCGGC
>JAOPYS010000329.1 GCA_025964465.1 Thermoleophilia bacterium | reverse complement strand
GCGTCGTCGCTCGCGAACGCGGGGTCGAACGTCGTCATGCCGTCCGTGGCCGCGAGCTCGGCGAGCGAGTCGTGCAGCGTGCGGGCGGCGCCGGTGATGCGGTCCATCTCGCCGAGCAGGTACGCCGACGCGTGCGCCTGCTCGAGGGCCGGCCGCAGCGCGACGACCTCGCCCGCGGCATCGGCGAGCGCGGCGACGACGGGGGCCACGGGCGCGCCCGGCGCGGTCAGCTGGACGAGGCGGTCGAACGTGTCGGCGGGGGAGATGCGCATCCGCGGAGCCTGACGATCCCCACGCCGCGATGTCGCAGTGATCGCTGTTTCGCGGCCACCCCGCTGCCGAGCCCGACTAGGATGTCGACGTTCGCACCACCGACCACGAGGAAGCCACCATGCAGGCAGTCATGTCCACGAGCGAAGGCGACATCACCTTCGACCTGTTCCCCGACGACGCCCCCGAGACGGTCGAGAACTTCACGAAGCTCGCCAACGACGGCTTCTACGACGGGCTCACCTTCCACCGCATCATCAAGGACTTCATGATCCAGGGTGGTTGCCCCGAGGGCACCGGCCGCGGCGGCCCGGGCTACACCTTCAAGGACGAGTTCAACGACCACAAGGTCGTGCGCGGCGCGCTCGCCATGGCGAACGCGGGCCCGAACACGAACGGCTCGCAGTTCTTCATCGTCACCGCCGACGCCGCGTCGTGGCTCGACGGAAAGCACACCGTCTTCGGCCAGGTCGCCGAGGGCATGGACGTCGTCGTCAAGCTCGAGGCACTCGAGACGGACGGCATGGACCGCCCGGTGGACGGCGCCCTCATCGAGAAGCTCTCGATCAGCGAGACCGCCAGCGCCTGAGCGCTATTCGGGGGCGCCGCAGCAGCCGCTGTCGGTGCCCCCGACCACGCCCGGGATGCGGCCCAGCAGCTCCGTGAGTTGCTGGGCCTCGTCCTCGGTGAAGTGATCGGCGAACACCCGCCGGATGCCGGCGTGGTGCGTCGCGCGCGCGGCCGCGAGGTGCTCGTGGCCGGCCTCGGTCAGCACCGCGTAGCTGACGCGGGCGTCCGAGTCGCACGCGCGGCGCTCGACGTATCCGTCCTGCTCCAGCCCCTGCACCAGGCGCGTCATGCCCGATCGCGTCAGCAACGTCCGGCGTGAGAGCTCGCTCATCTTGAGCGAGCCATCCGCCGCGTCGCGCAGCTGCACGAGCACGTCGTAGTCGCTCACCGTCATGCCGTGCCTGGCCCGCATCTCGGCGTCGAGCTCGCGCAGGAACACGCAGTTGGCTCGCAACAGGCGCTGCCACGCCTCGAGCACTGCGCCACCCAGGAGCTGTTCGGTCGGGGCCATGCACCCCATCGTGCCGGGTTCTGCCTGCTCTCGCAAGCCAATCGCAGGCTAAGGGGCCGCTGCGGCGTCGCTGTCGGCGCGCGCCGCGGCGACCTCGCTCGGCTCGCGCAGCACCGTACGCACGTCCCACAGCTCGGGGAAGTAGGTGTAGTCGAGCGCCTTCCACAGGAACCCGACGCCCGAGCTGCCCCCGGTGCCGCGCTTGAAGCCGATGATCCGCTGCACGGTCATGACGTGGCGGAACCGCCAGAGGCGGAACCGTTCCTCCACGTCGACGAGCTTCTCGCACATCTCGAATTCGTCCCAGTGCGAGTGCGGGTCCTCGTAGATCGTGCGGAACACGTCGACCAGACCGGGCACGGACTGGTACGGCTGCGTCCAGTCGCGGTGCAGGCACTCCTCGGGCACGGGCGCGCCGCGACGGTGCAGGTAGGCGAGGAACTCGTCGTACACCGACGGCTCGTGCAGGTGCGCCTCGAGCTCGGCGTGCGCGACCGGGTCGTGCCGGTGCGGCCCGAGCATCCGCACGTCCTTGTTGCCCATGAGGAACTCGATCGCCCGGTACTGCGGCGACTGGATGCCGCTGGCCGTGCCGAGCGCCCCGCGGAACTGCACGTACTCGTTGGGGGTGAGCGTCTCGAGCACGCCCCACTGGTCGAAGAGCATGCGCTGGATCGCACCGACGCGCGCGAAGATCTTGAAGGAGGGCTCGAGGTTGTCGCGCCGGATCCACGCCACGACCTCGCGCAGCTCGTGGATCATCAACTTCATCCACAGCTCCGACGTCTGGTGCTGGATGATGAACAGCAGCTCGTCGTGGTGGGCGGGGTTCGACCGCGGCTGCTGCGCGGCGAGCAGCAGGTCGAGGCGCAGGTAGTCGCCGTACGTCTCGCGGTGCTCGAGGTCGGTGACGATCGAGGTCTCGTACTCGGGCATGTGGGAGGGCGCGTCGCTCACCGGCGGATCATACTGGCGCCATGGATTCCCGCATCACAGACCTCGACGCGCTCCGTGCGCGATTCCCCATCCTCGCGGACACGACGTACCTCGTCTCCCACAGCCTCGGGGCGATGCCGGCAGCGGCGGCCGACTCGCTCGCCGAGTACGCCGACACCTGGGCGACGCGCGGCATCCGCGCCTGGGCGGAGGGGTGGTGGGACATGCCGATCGCGGTGGGCGACGAGGTCGCGAAGCTGCTCGGTGCACCGCCGCGCACGGTGGCGATGCACCAGAACGTCAGCGTGTGTCAGTCGCTCGTGCTGTCGTGCCTGGAGCCGACGCCCGAGCGCAACCGCATCGTGTACTCGGAGCTCGAGTTCCCCTCCGTCATGTACGTGTACGAGGCGCACGCGCGGTCGGGTGACATCGTGCTCGACATCGTCGAGTCGCCCGACGGCATGACCGTGCCGGTCGAGCGCATGCTCGCGGCGATCGACGAGCGAACGCTGCTGGTGCCGATCTCCCACGTGCTGTTCAAGAGCGGCTACCTGCAGGACATCGCGGCGATCGTCGAGCGCGCGCACGAGGTAGGTGCGCTCGTGCTGCTCGACACGTACCAGTCGGCGGGCACCGTGCCGGTGGAGGTGACGAAGCTCGATGTGGACTTCGCCACGGGCGGATCGGTGAAGTGGCTGTGCGGCGGGCCCGGCGCCGGCTACCTCTACGTGCACCCGCGCTGGCACTCCGTGCTCCAGCCGAAGGTCACGGGGTGGATGGCGCACGAGCACCCCTTCGACTTCGAGCCCGAGCAGCACTACGCGCCCGGCATCGAGCGCTTCCTGCACGGCTCGCCGCCCGTGCCCGCGCTCTACGCGGCGCGGTCGGGCTACGCGGTGATCAACGAGGTCGGCGTGGACCGCATC
>JAOPYS010000312.1 GCA_025964465.1 Thermoleophilia bacterium | reverse complement strand
GCGCGACGCTCAGGAACGTCCGGATCAACACGATGATGGCGAGGACGCCCGCGCTCCGGAAGGTGGGCGACACCGCGACGGTGCGGATGATGTCCGCGGCCACGAGCAGCTCGAGTCCGAGGAGGATGGCGCGCCCGATCCCCTGTCGATACGTGCGGTACGCGTCCTCGCGAGGGGTCGTGCGAAGCGCCGCGCCGAACAGCAGCGTGGCGATGACCATCCCGATCACCGTCACGGCCACGCCGGCGGCATCGATGCACCTGCCGACCAGCTCGACGACGTCACGAAAGCTGTTGAGTTCCATGGTGGGGCAGCTTACCTGCCCACCGGCTGGAGCTTCAGCTGGCGCGGGCAGCGCCCGGCGTGTCGTCGCGCTCGAAGCCCATCAGGGGCCGCCGGGCGCCGAGCATCCACCCGACGATCGAAGCGACCAGCGTCGCGACCAGCGAGAGGGCGAGCGCCCAGCTCGCCTTGCCGAGGCCGTTCGCCGTGTCCTTGGCCGCCTTCTTGGCGTCCTTCTTGTCCTGCTTCGTCGCCGTCGTCCCGTCCGCGTTGGTGGCGGTGGTGTCGGCCGATGCGGTCGCCTGCTCGTTGCCGGCCACGCCGCCCGCGACGTTCGACGCCGTGCCCAGGAGGCCGAGGGACATGATCGCCAGCAGGAACGCACCGAGCACGACGGCGAGACCCCAGGAGGTCACGGCGTGCCACAGCGCGGTGCCGCGCGTCAGCCAGCGCGCGAGGCGCCCACCGACGAAGCAGCCGACCAGCGCGCCGATGACCATCGAGATGAAGGTCCATGCGCCGAGCGCTGCGGTGATGCCCTTGATCGCGTCGCCGTCGGTCTCGTCGCTGCCGGCCACCAGGCCCGCCGCGGAACCGATGAGCACCAGCAGCAGCGTCAGGCCCAGGCCGCTCACGACGGAGGCGACGATGCCGCCCCAGTGCGAGTGGCCGGCGCTGTCGGAGTGGATGCCGCTGCGCGTGAGGATCGCGCGCTCGCGCACGGTGCCGGCGGCGTCGTCGCCATGGAGGGTCGCGTTCTCGGAATTCATGCTCGTGCTCCTCGCTGGTTCGCGTCCACGACCCGCCCCGGGGTCTCGCTGTCGTCGATCTCGACCCGTTCCTTGCGGACCTCCGCCTCGACGGTCCGCTCCTCGACGTTGGTGAACTTGCGCAGCGTGATGCGCTCGGCCACGAAGGTCTCGGTCCGCGTGACGATGCGCTCCTCGAGCACCGCGATCGACACGCTGCCGTCCGGCAGCACGCGCGTCTCGCCGTCGTCGTCGGGGCCCGCCACGGTTCGCTCCATCTCGACGTACTCGACGTTCACCGGCATCGTCTCGGTGACGACGTCGACGTCGACGTGCTTGACGGCGCGCAGGGTTCCGCTCGGCCGGCGCGCCTTGGAGAAGGTGACCTCCTCCTCGTGCCGGACGATGGTGACGTCCTCGTCGGCACGCATCGCGCGCGTGTCGCCGAGGTCAGGACGGACCGCGCCGTCCAGTGGGT
The DNA here is from genome assembly GCA_025964465.1 of Thermoleophilia bacterium. Taxonomy (GTDB): domain Bacteria; phylum Actinomycetota; class Thermoleophilia; order Gaiellales; family SKUG01; genus JAGQUL01. Next base: position 1,873 of record JAOPYS010000312.1, on the reverse strand, counting down.
CGTTCTCACGCATGTTCGGGTCCTCGTTCCTCGACGTCGACGTGTTCGATCCGGCGTGTCGCCTCGACGCGCTCCACCCGCGAGGTGGTCTGCACGCCCAGCGTGATGCGTTCCTTCGCCACCGTCTCGCGCTCGGCGTAGGGGCGGTCCTCGAACAGCTGGATCTCGACCACGGCCGGCTTGCCGAACGGGTCGTTCGGATCCGTCGGGCGGGGCGCGTTCGAACCGCCGCGCATCGAGTGCACGCGGCCCGCGGCCCGCTCTCCCAGTTCCTGCAGGCGCTCGAACGCCATGGTCATCTCCTCCTCGTTCGCATGACGGATGATCACCACTTCTGCCGGCAGCACACCCGTGCATTCCCGCCAAGCTGCGCATACCTCCTGCGCCGCACCGCAGGGGTCGTCGCGTCCACCGCAGCAGGGGTGACGCAGGAGCGGCCCGGTGGAGGCACCGGGCCGCTCGGGTGTCACACGGGTGTCGCGGCGCGCGTCAGCGCGGGTCGAGGTCGTTCGCCGGCGCCTCCGAGATGCGCTCGAGGAGCCGCCCCGCGCCCTCGTGCCCCAGCGTCGGCGCGACGTCGGCCTGGGAGATCACGCCGACGAGGCGCTCGTGGTCGATCACGGGCAGGCGCCGCACGCCGTGCCGCGCCATGAGGGCCGCGGCGTCCTTCACGGAATCGCCGCCGGACACCACGACCGGCTCGTCGATGCGCAGCTCGCGCACGTAGGTGTCCCTCGGGTCGAGGCCGTGGGCGATGACCTGCGTCACGATGTCGCGGTCGGTGATCATCCCGACCAGGTTGCCGTTCGAGCCGACCGGCAGCGCGCCGATGTCGCAGGCGTGGAGCTTGACGGCAGCCTCGGCGACCGTCTCGTGGTCGTGCACGACGACCGCGTTGGGCGTCATCACACTCCGGACGCGCTTGTGCTTGGGGTTGGCGCGCCACTTCGCGACGCCGCGCAGCAGCACGGGGGCCGCGAGGGCCGCGGCTGCCATCACCGGCGTCGAGACGGGCGAGGAGCCGGTCTCGGGCAGCGGGCGGCGCCGCACGTCGGTGGTCTCGTTGCGCGGAAGGGGCCGCGGCGTGGTCGGCGGAAGTTCGCGCCCATCGAGGCGCGCGTCCGCCTCCAGCGGTGTCGCGGGTGTGTCGGTGGTCGTCATGGAGAGCTCCAATGGTCGGCACGAGGTCCCGGGGCGTCATGGACGCCGGGGAGCAGCTCGTGGTTTCCACCTCGGCTACCCGGGGCGTTTCCGCATAAACGGAGGGCAGTGCGCAGGTCAGTGGTCGGCGACGTGCGGCTCGCCGGTGCGTTCGCCGTCGAGGTCCTCACCGAAGGCGGGCGCGGGCGCACCGTGCGGGATGCTCATGCGGATCGTCGTGCCCTCCGAGGTGGATCCCACGTCGAGGGACCCGTCGAGCGAGGCTGCGCGCTCGTGCAGGAAGGCGAGGCCGAAGCCCATCCCGGATCGACCCGGACCGTCGCCGGTGGCGGCCCGGATGCCGCGCCCGTCGTCGCTGACGGCGGCCCAGACATGGCGCCCGTCCGAACCGATCAGGACGTGGACCTTCGTGGGGCGCGCGTGCTTCGCGGCGTTCGTCAACGCTTCGCGCACCATCCGGCACAGGGCAGCACCGTTCAGGTCGCCCACCGGACCGTCCAGCTCGGTCGACACCTCCACCGGTATCGCGAACCGGTCGATGGTGTCCTTCGCGATCGCATGGACCGCCTCGCTGAACGTCTTGTCGCCGTGGTCGAAGGGGTCGACGCCGCGCATCACGCTGCGGGTGGCCTCCAGCGTCAGGTCGACCTCGGTGCGCGCCATCCCGACGGGTCGGCCGACCGCCGGGTCGCCGACCGGCACGAGCTCGAGG
>JAOPYS010000219.1 GCA_025964465.1 Thermoleophilia bacterium | reverse complement strand
CAGCCATGGCTCGACGGCGCCGCTGCCGAAGCCGCCGCCCGCCTCGGGACCCCACTGCATCGGCGTGCGCGCCGCGTCGCGCCCGAACGCGCCGCCGAGGCCGCGGATGCCGACCGGGTCGCGCAGGCGGTCGCGCGGCACGTCGACGTCCACCATGCCGATCTCGTCGCCGTAGTAGAGCGTCGGCGTGCCCGGCAGCGCCAGCAGCAGGAGCATCACGGTCGCGGCCAGGCGCGGGTCGCCGCCGCCCCAGCGGGTGGCACACCGCGAGATGTCGTGGTTGGAGAGCACCCACGCGGGTTGCGCGCCCGCGGGCAGCGCCGCGAGCGTGCGCCGCAGGTGCGCGGCCAGCTCCGCCGGGCGCGGCTGCGAGGTCGTCAGCAGGAAGTTGAAGGCCAGCTGCAGCTCGTCGAGGTCGGCGCCGTAGAAGCGCGCCAGCGACTCCTCGTCGCTCGCCCACGTCTCCCCCAGCAGCACGCGTTCGCCGGCCGCGTCGGCGATGCGCCGCCAGCTGCGCAGCACCTCGTGGACCTCGGGGCGGTTCATGCTGTAGCGGCGGTCCTGCATCCACGCGAGCGGGCCCGAGTCGTCACCCGTGAAGACGCCCGGCTCGTCCCCCTCCTCGGCCGCTGGCGGGTTGTCGCGCAGGAGGCGGTCCTTGACGATGCCGTGGCACACGTCGATGCGGAACCCCGCGACGCCGCGGTCGAACCACGTGCGCAGCACGTCCTCCATCGCGGTGCGCACGTCGGCGTTCCAGAAGTTCAGGTCGGGCTGCTCGGCCAGGAAGTTGTGGAGGTAGTGCTGGCCGCTCGGCTCGTCCAACGTCCAGGCTGGCCCGCCGAACATCGACAGCCAGTTGTTGGGGACGCCGCCGTCCGGGGCTGGGTCGGCCCACACGTACCAGTCGCGGTGCTCGGCGCCCGGCCCCGTGCGCGCGTCGACGAACCACGCGTGCTGGTCGCTCGTGTGGTTGGGGACGAGGTCGAGGAGGACGCGGATGCCGCGCGCACCCGCCTCGCGGATGAGCAGCTCGGCGTCCTCGACGGTGCCCAGGTCCGGGTCGACCCCGACGTAGTCGGCGACGTCGTAGCCCCAGTCGGCGTTCGGCGAGGGCGAGATCGGGCTCAGCCAGATCGCGTCGACGCCCAGCCACTCGAGGTGGTCGAGCCGGTCGACGACGCCGCGCAGGTCGCCCACGCCGTCACCGTCCGAATCGGCGAACGAGCGCGGGTAGACCTGGTAGATGACGGCGTCGCGCCACCAGGCGCTCGCGGTGTCCGTGACGGTCATGTCATCCCTCCGTGCCGCGACGCACCGGGTCGCGGGCCCGTCGCGCCTCGTCCCACGCCGCGAGGGATTCGAAGGTCCACACGTCCTTGCCGGCGACGGAGCGCACGGGGGGCGGGAAGGGGATGCGCGCGTGGTCCTCGAACCGGCCGCGGTGGAGCGAGAAGTAGCTCTCCGGTTGCCCGATCCGCGCCGACGCCTGCTGGAGGGTGACGAGCACGCCGGCGCGCGGTGGCGCCTGCGCCGCTGCGTGCGTGGCGAGGTGCACGGCGCCGTGCAGCACCGACTCCTCCCCCAGCGCCGGGCCCACGATGCGCGAGGCGTCGCGGTTGGGGCCGAAGGACGCGGCGCGGGCGCGGTTGGCGACGTCGTCGAGCCACGCCCCGCCGCCGCGCGCGGCCATGCCGCCTCCGATGACCACGACCTCGGGGCTGAAGGCGTTGACCATGCTGCCGACGGCGACGCCGAGCGCGGTCGCGGCGTCCTCCAGCAGCTCGATCGCCAGCTCGTCCCCGGCGGCGGCCGCGGCCGCGACGTCGGCGCCGCGCACGTTGTCGCCGTGGTGCGCGAGGCTCGTGGCGCGGCCCGCGGTGATGGCGCGCCGGGCGCGCCGCTCGATGCCCGAGCCCGAGGCGATGCCCTCGAGGCAGCCGAGCGCGCCGCACCCGCACTCGGGGCCGTCCATCCACACGGTGAGGTGCCCGAGCTCGGCGGCGTTGTCGCTCACGCCGTGCCACGGCTCCCCGTCGAGGACGATGCAGCCGCCCACGCCGGTGCCGACCCCGAAGTAGACCATGCTCGACGCGCCGGTCGCGGCGCCGCGCCACAGCTCACCCAGGCCGCCGACCTTGCAGTCGTTGTCGAGGCGCCACGGCAGGTCCTCGACCCCGAGCGCCGCCAGCAGCAGCTCGACGACGGGCGCCTCGCCCCACGGCATCTGCGGCGGGTCGAGCAGCACGCCCCGCGCGCGGTCGAGCGGACCGGGCGCCCCGATCCCGAGGGCCGCGGCCCCCGCCGGGTCCAGGCCCACCTCGGCGCACGCCTCCACCAGCGCCGCGGCCACGCGCGCCATCGCGCGCTCCGCACCTTCGGCCACCAGCGTGTCGATGCGCCGCCGGGCCAGGATCGTGCCGGCGGCATCGGCCACGCCGACGAGGGCCTTGGTGCAGCCGAGGTCGAGGGCGAGCAGGTGCGACATCGGGGCGATGGTATCCGAACCGACCCGGGAAGACGCCTCGGGGGCGGCGCCGGCCGCGTGGGCCGGGCGCCGCCCCCGAGGGCGAGCAGTTCGTGTGGTGGGGCGTCGTCAGCTGGCGTCGCCCTTGCCGAAGCGACCGCGGGCCCAGAAGGCGGAGCCCAGGAGCACGAGGCCGAGGCCGCCGTAGATCGCGTACCAGAGGGGCATGCCGGTGAAGGGAAGCTCGGGGCCGCCGCCACCGGAGACCGTCTTGGCCGGCTTCGGGGTGATGCTCTCGGCCTCGACCGGGGTGCCGCCACCCTCGACCGGGGTCGCCACGACGGGCTGCTCGACCGGCAGCTCGACGCCGCCGCCACCGCAGACCTCGCTGCTCGTGGTCGCCGGGGCACCGCCACCGCTCGTGCCGGAGTTCGTGGAGCCGCCACCGGTGCAGGTGGTGACCACGGTCTCCTTCACGCAGGAGGCGCCACTCGCGTCCTTGCCGTCCGTGTCCTCCGCGGAGCACTCCTTGACCGGCACGCAGGGCTTGCCGGAGGCGTCCTTGCCGTCGGTGTCGACGGTGGAGCACTCCACGCACGGGTTGCCGCTCGCGTCCTTGCCGTCGGTGTCGGCCGACGAGCACTCCGTGATCGTGCACGGGTTGGACGCCGAGGACGAGGAGGAGGAGGACGACGAGGACGAGCTCGTCGAGCCGCTCGAGTCCGAGCTCGAATCGGAGCACGTCACCGGCGGTGGCACGCTGTCACCGCCACCCGAGTAGGAGTCGACGGTCGGGCTGTCGGTCGCGGAGGACGACGTCGTGGATGACGTGGTCCCGCTGCCGGTGGCCGTGGTCGCCGCGACGGAATCGACGGAGCTCAACGAGTCCGACGTGCCGGCGAGGGCGGCCGATGGGATCGCCGCTGCAGCGAGGGCTGCGAGCGAGGCGATGAAGATGGTGCGGATGCGGCGGGCAGACATGGATGACCTTCCTGCTGGGGGAGTTCGTACTCCAGCGTACGACGCCATCGGTATATGTCAAGCACGACTTGATGCAAAAATCTGTGTCCATGTTGATTCCGGCCAAGAAGTGGTCCTTTCCGGGGATTTCTCCTCGGGGACGGGGTTAGCGCCGCGATGGGTAGAGAGTCGCCAGCCGCGCGCGCTCCTGCGTCCGGCCGCAACTGTGGGTGGAGGACGGACGCGTGGGCGATCGCATCGTGGTGACGGGCGGGGCGGGATTCATCGGATCCCACCTCGCGGATGCGCTGGTGGCGCGTGGCGACGAGGTGCACGTCCTGGACAACCTCGCGACGGGTCGCCGCTCGCAGGTTCCCGAGGGTGCCACCTTCCACGAGCTCGACGTCTCGGACGTCGACGCGGTGGCGCGGCTCGCGGAGCAGATCGGGCCCGTGGCGCGGTGGTACCACCTGGCCGCGCAGGCGGACGTGCGCGTCTCGGTCGAGGATCCGGCGTTCGACGCCCGCGTGAACGTGATCGGCACGATCTCCGTGCTCGCGGCGGCACGCCTGCACGGCGCCCCGGTGACGTTCGCATCGACGGGTGGCGCGATCTACGGCGAGGTCGACGCGCCGGCCGACGAGGAGCACCCCCAGCTGCCGCCCAGCCCGTACGGGGCGGCGAAGCTGGCCGGCGAGGTCTTCCTGGCCCAGGACTCCCGGCTCAACGGGGCCCGGCACGCCGTCGTGCGCTACGCCAACGTGTACGGCCCGCGCCAGGACCCGCACGGTGAGGCCGGCGTCGTCGCGATCTTCGCGGGCCGGGTGCTGGCGGGCCGTGCCGCCACGATCTTCGGCGACGGCGAGCAGGTGCGCGACTACGTGTACGTCGGCGACGTGGTGGCCGCGACCATCGCCGCGGCCGACGCCGCAGCAGCCGGCACGGACGACGACCTGCGCGAGGGCGGCCTGCGCATCCCGGTGTACAACGTCGGCACCGGTGTTGCGACGAGCGTCGTCGAGCTGTGGGACGCCGTCGAACGCGTGCACGGCAGCAGCCTCGAGCGCGACTTCCAGCCCAAGCGCGAGGGCGAGATCCTGCGCAGCGTCATCGACGCCTCGCGCGCGCGCACGCGCCTGGGCGTCAGCTTCGACACGCCGCTCGAGGACGGTCTCGCCGCGACGATCCAGTGGTTGTCCAGCCGGGACGAGGCGCCGGCGTCGCGCGTGTGAGTGGCGCCGGGGCAGCCGGTGGCACGGCGGGGGCGACCCTGCGGCTGCACGCACCGGTGGTGGTGCTGGCGGCGGTGCCCGTGCTGCTGTCGCTGTGGTTCGGCGGCTACCACCCGCGCCACGGCGGGTGGGTGGTGCTCGGGCTCGCGGCGTGGGCGTGCGTCCAGGGGGCGCGCGGTCGGCTGAGCGCGCCCCGCAGCGTCTCGGGGCTGGCATCCGCCGCGATGCTCCTCCTCCTCGTCTGGACGACGGCGTCGATCGCGTGGGCGGATGCCTCGACGCACGACGCGTGGGTGGAGGCGATGCGTGCAGCGGGGTACGCCGCAGCGTTCGTGCTCGGCGGGTCGCTGCTCGCGAACTCGCGCGCGTACGTCAGGTTCGCCACGCTCGCGGGTGCCGGCACGGCCGTGCTCGGCGTCGCCACGGCGATCCGGCTGCGGGCGGCGGACGCCCCGCTGCGCGAGTTCGTGGCCGGCCGCCTGGACTGGCCCGTCGGGTACGCGCCCGGCCTCGGCGGGATGTACCTGATCGCCACGTTGTTGCTGCTCGGCGCGTCGTGCGCCGCGCAGGCGCGCTGGATGCGCGATCGCGATCCGCTGCACCTCGCCGGATCGGGCGCGGCGCTCGGTGGCGCCGGGTTGTGCGGCGCGCTGGCCTTCCTCACGCAGAGCCGCGGGACGGTACCGGCACTGCTGGTGGGCTGCATCGCGGCGCTGGTGCTGACACCCGGGCGGGCGTCGTGGATCGTCCGGTTCGGCAGCGTCGCAGCGGCGCTGGTGGTGCTGCGTGCGCGGTTCGCGGAACCGTTCCAGTCGCAGTTCGACCTGCGGCAGGCGCCCTTCACGAAGGGGGCCGACGCGCCGGCCCTGCTCGCGGCGGCCGAGGACGCCGCGCGTGCAGCGGGCACGGCGGTGCTGGTCGTCGGCGTGCTGCTCGCCGTGTTCGGGGCGGCGCTGCCGCCGCTCGCGGCGTGGGTGCTCGAGCGCACGCAGGACGCGCGCGACCGGGTCGCGCACCCCGCGACGGTGCCGGCCGCCATCGCGGTGCTCGCGCTGGTGGCGACATTGGTGGCGACGTCGGGTGGCCGATCGCCCACCGGCTGGGTGGCCGACCAGTGGCACGGCTGCACCGACCCGCCGAGCGGGATCGACGACCCCGGCAGCGGCAGCTCGTACTTCGCCAACTCGGGGACGGGGCGCTGCGACTACTACCGCGTCGCCCTCCACAACGTGCGCGAGCACCCGCTCCAGGGCGTGGGCGCCGGCAATTTCCGCGGCACCTACGTACGCGCGCGTGAGACGCGGGAGGAGCCGCGCGTGGCGCACTCGCTGCCGCTGCAGCTGCTCGGCGAGCTCGGGGTCGTCGGCGGCCTGCTCGGCGCCATCGTGCTGGGCTGCGTGCTGGTGGCGGCCCGCCGCTTCCTCCTGAGCGGACCCGCCCGGGACCCGGCCTTCGCCGGGGGCATCGCGGCCCTGGCCTACTGGGTGGCGCACGCCTCCATCGACTGGCTGTGGCAGCTGCCGAGCGTGAGCCTGCCGGCGATCGCGCTGGCCGGGGGGCTCGTGGCGTGCGTCAGCCCCGCGCAGGGGCCGGTGCGCACGGCCATCGCGGCGCCGTTCGCGGCGGCGGCGCTGCTCGCCAGCGTGGCGCTGGTGCTGCCCGTGACGATGGCGGACGCGGCGCTGCGCCGGGCGCGCGACCCGGAGCTGCGCCGGACGGACCCGGGCGCGGCGCTGGACGCGGCGAAGGACGCGGCGCGCTTCGACCCGAACTGGGCGGAGGCGGCGATCACCGAGGGCTCGCTGCAGGCGACGGCCGGGCACCGCGCCGCTGCGGCGGATGCAGGGCGGCGAGCGGTCCGTGACGAGCCGCGCAGCTGGTCGGTGCAGTACCGGGCGTCGGGCCTGATCGGCCTGGACGACACCGGCGAGGGGCTGCGCGCGTTCGAGGCAGCGCGCCGGCTCAATCCGCAGCTGTCGGCCAACCCCGCCGCGAAGCAGCCGGCCACCGAATCCCCGGACGCCGACGCGCTCGGCTGACCAGCGGGTTGCGGTGCGTCAGGCCGGCGGCTGCGCGTTGAGCGCGGCGTCGACGAGCACGGCCGGCTCCATGAGCCCCATGTGGTCGCGCAGGTACGCCTCCACGGCCTCGCGCGGGTGGCCTTCCGACAGCGAGTTGAGGATCAGCTGGCGCACGGCGACGGCGTCGGCGGAGGCGTCCGCCGACGGCGCGGCGGGCGGGGCCGTCGCAGGAGCGGGCGGCGCTTCCGCGGCGGCCGAC
>JAOPYS010000307.1 GCA_025964465.1 Thermoleophilia bacterium | reverse complement strand
GGTGCAGGCGTGGTGGTGGCGACGACGCACCGCGACGACTCGTTCGGCGAGTACCTCTCGATCCGCATCTCCCAGTCGAACATGACGCTCATGGTCCCCGCGTCCGCCGCGGCGGAGAAGGGCGTGCGGCCGATCGTCGATCCCAAGACGGCGAAGCAGCTGCTCGACAGCCTGGCGTCGGAGGGTGAGCCGCTGCCCGACAACCCGCAGCACCGCGCGCGGCAGGGGCAGGAGCGCACCAAGACGGGGCAGGCCGACGTGCTCGCCAGCGTGCTGCGCGACTACACGAGCCTCGAGCGGACGGGCAAGAAGCTGTCGGCGACGGAGCTGCGGACGCTCACGACAGCCAAGGTGATGTTCGCGTCGGAGATCGCCCTGGTCGAGGACATCGAGATCGCCCAGGCGGCGGACCGCGTCGAGCTCGCACTCGGCAACGAGCTCGACTCCTGACGAGCGCGTCGGCCGACGCGATCAGCCGTTGACGACCTCGCCACCGTTGACGTGGATGACCTGCCCGGTGACGTAGCTGCTGTCGCGGCTGGCGAGGTACACGTACGCGGGTGACAGCTCCTCCGGCTGGCCCGGCCGGCCGAGCGCGGAGGACGCGCCGAACTCCGCGACATCCTCCTCGCTGAACGTGGCCGGGATGAGCGGCGTCCAGATCGGGCCCGGGGCCACGGCATTGACACGGATGCCACGGTCGGCGAGCTGCAGGGCGAGCGACCGGGTGAACGTCGTGATGGCGCCCTTGGTCGCCGCGTAGTCGACGAGCTCGGGCTTGCCCTTGTAGCTGACGACGGACGTCGTGTTGATGATCGTCGAGCCCTCGCCCAGGTGCGGCAGTGCGGTGCGGGTGATGTGGAACATCGACAGGATGTTGGTGCGGAAGGTGCGTTCGAGGTTCTCGGGTGAGATGTCCTCGAAGTTCTCCTCGACGTGCTGCTCGGCCGCGTTGTTGACGAGCAGGTCGAGGCCGCCGAGCCGCTCGACCGCCTCGGCGACGAGGCGCTCGCAGTAGGCGATGTCGCCCACGTCGCCCGCCACCAGGTGGCACGTGCGCCCCTCGGCCTCGACGAGCCGCTTCGTCTCTGCGGCGTCCTCGTGCTCGTCGAGGTAGGCGACCACCACGTCGGCGCCCTCACGGGCGAACAGGATGGCGACGGCCCGCCCGATCCCGCTGTCGCCACCCGTGACGAGGGCGCGGCGACCGGCGAGCTTCTCGGTGCCGCGGTACCACTCGGCGGCGTAGCGGGGTGCGGGGTCCATCTCGCGCTCGGATCCCGGCTGGTCGCCCTGGTGCTGTGGAGGCATGGTGGAGGAGGTCATGCGCCGTGAATTCCCGAGGGATCGGCGGCTACACCTGCCGGGGGTCAGGCCGGGTCGAGGTCGAGCAGCGTGCGCACGAGGGACGCCAGCTCGGCCGCGGTGACGTCGGCACCCGAGCGGCGCGGCGGATCGTAGAGCGTGACCGGGTCGACCTCCAGCGCGCCACACACGAGGCGCAGGAGACCCTCCTCGCGCGGGTCGACCTCGCCGTCGACGTTGGCGATCGCCACGAGGTCGGCGATGAGCAGCCCCGCGAGCTCGGGGCGGTCGATGCGCTCGATGATCGCGCGCAGCAGCACGTCGAGGGCCGGCGGCTCATCGAGCAGGCGGTCGAGCATCCCGGCCAGCAGCACGCGCTCGGGGGCGTCGAGGTCGCAGCCCTCGACGAAGGCGTGCAGCTCGGCGAGCTCGGAATAGTGCACGTGCCCGTCGGCCGCGGCCATGCCGACCGCCAGGTGCAGCCGCAGCGCCGCCACCTCGTAGCTCACGCGCGGGTCGGTCTCGACGGTTCGATCCATGGACGGATCATCACGGGCGACGCGGACGCGTCTCAGCCGCGAGCGGCGGTCTGCCACGCGACGGGCAGGCCGAGCACCTCGTCGCGCAGCAGGTGGTCGAGGCGCGCGTTGGTGTCGGGACGCTCCGAGGTGACGACGAAGGCGGGGGAGGGGACGCGCCGAGGCTCGACCTTCACCAGCTCGCCGATGCGCGCGACGAAGCCGGCAACCTCGCCGGCACCGACCGCCACGTCGTGCGGCGCGCTGCCGTCCTGCAGGCGCACGGTGAGGCGCACGCCGTCCACGGCGTCCTCGAGCGCGGCGCGCGCGAGCACGGCGTCGCGGTTGGTCTCGAAGCGCAGCTCCAGCTCGTCCGTCGCCATCGGGCGCCCGCCGTCGATCGCGCCGAGCTGCTCGAACCACGAGCGGTAGACGGTGTGCAGCAGGCCGGCGGTCGGCGGCTGCGGGGTGGCGGCGGAGGCGGGCGCGATGTGCATCGGCCGATCCTGACGGACCGTGCCAGCGTCCGTCGCAGGCCGCGCTCGACGGGTCAGGCGATGCGGCCGGCCTTGATGTCCGCGAGTAGCGCGAGGTCGACCTGGTCGACGGTACCGCTCTGCCGGGCGTCGGACTGGATCCCGCTCTCGAGCACCGCGATGCGGACATCGGCGGGAATCGAGGGCGTGAGGCGCGCGAGGTACTTCTGGAAGTCACCGTTGCGGCCGCCGACGGACCTGATCGCGGCGGGGTACGCGCGAGCCGGATCGGCCTCCGCGAGCTGTACCAGGGTCACCTGGTCGGCCGAGCCCGTGCGTCGGAACGAGTCGACGAAGCCCTGGACGGTACGCACGGCAGGGGCCGACGCGTCCGGTACCGCGGGGGCGGGTGGTGCCGTACCACCGAGGATGGCGGCGAGCCGCTGCACCGCCTGACGGAGCCCGTCGAGCTGCACGGATGCGCCGGACGTCTCGAAGCTCGTGCCACCGCCACCGACGGTCGGGGTGGTCGTGCCGGGCTCGGATCCGCAGCCCGCAGGCGCGGTCGGAGGGGCGGGGAGGCTCGGCGGCGTCGGTACTGTCGCGCTCGCTGGAGCGCCCATCGATCCACACATCGTCCCTGACCCCTCGTCGTCCCTGCGCCGGTCCCGCGGCGACCAGCTCCAGCGGACCACGGCATCGCCCCGAGGTCAACGGGCACCACCGCCCACGCGCACGGAGGTCGTGCGTGTCGGCTGCTATGCTGCGACCTCGCTTGGTGGCTGTAGCTCAGTTGGTAGAGCCCTCGGTTGTGGTCCGAGTGGTCGCGGGTTCGAGTCCCGTCAGCCACCCTCCTTCGCGTCCGGCGCACATGCGAACATGTGTTCGTGTTCATCGTCGCGACATGCGCACAGTG